>JBAPYC010000416.1:0-6901 GCA_049284535.1 Streptosporangiaceae bacterium | reverse complement strand
GCCCGGGGCGCGGTCGCCGGCCAGGGCCAGCCCGATCGGCTCGGCCCCCGTCGGCTTGGCCCCGGTCGGCTTGGCCCCGGTCGGCTTGGCAGGCCGCGCTGGCACCACCCGGTCCGTTACCAGCCGGCCGGAATCGGGGGTGGGGGATGCTGACACGCCGCTCCGTTCGGATTTATAAATCTTTTCTGTCCGTCACCAGGATATGGTGCCGCTTTAACGGCCGCGCCCCTTGCGGTGCGCAGCGGAGTCAGTACATTTCGTTTCATGGGCACCCCGCAGCCGACCACGCTCCTGGAGAGCCTCAGCCCCTACGGCAGCCGCAAGGTTACCGTCGAATACGACGGCCTGACCACCGCCGCCTACCTGCACAACGGCAGCTGCGCGATCTCGGCCACCTGGATCGCCAACCACCGGCCCGCGCCACAGACCACCGACCAGGCCAGGCTGGACGCCGGGCGGGCGCCGCTGATGCCCGCGGCCCGGACCAAGCACCCCCAGGGCCGGCCGCCGCTGCAGGCCGGCACGCTGGAGACGCTGTGGTTCGAGGAGGGTGACGGGGTCGCGATCCTGGAGAACGGCCGGCCGCTGGCCGTGATCGCCGGCTGGTCCGACATGGACCGGGGCATGCCCGGCTACAGCAGCGACGTGATCGGCCAGACCCCGTTCGGCTGGTCGCTGGACGACGCCATGGAGGGTCTGGCGCCGCGGCTGGACCGGTCGCGCGCTTACTGGCGCTGGCGGCAGTCCGCCACCGGCTGGAGCCAGTTCCAGCAGGCCCTGCTTGGCCATCTGGAGCCGCGCCTGGGGCCCGGGGGGCACTACTGGGACGCCTCGGCGGGCAACCAGCCTGTGACCGGAGTGACCGAACGGCCTGCTGGGCCGCACCGGCCCTACACGATCATGTCCACCGTGGGGATGAGCTGCCAGCGGATGCCCGTGGTCGAGCAGGTGCTCGACGACCCGAGCGGTTACGCCCGGATCGAGCTGGCGCTGGCCACCACGCTGCCCAGCGACCAGGCGGCCCGGGTGTTCCTGTGGCTGGCCACCTACCCGTGGCGCGCGGTCACCTGGTTCGGGCCCGGGCACAGCGTGCGCTGGTACCACGAGCCGTCGACGTTCCCGCTGGGCGAGGGCTACGGCTCGGTGCTGCTGCTCGACTCCCCCGGATCGCTGCCCGGGCCGGTGCCGCCGGAGCTGTCGGGGTTCGCGTTCGGCGGGGATCGGGTGCGCTGGCTGTGGGTCGTGCCGATCTCCGAACGCGACCGGCAGCTGGCCAAGGAGCATGGCTCGGCCAGCCTGGTCAAACGGCTCGCGGCGCAGAACCGCAGCTGGGTCGTCGGGGCCTAGCGGGAGTTTTGGCGGGGCTTTCGCCGGGTGGGGCTCTGGGCGTGTTTCGAGTGACCGCTGTGCCTGCTGGTGCTGCCCTCCAGCAGGGGGTTTAGCTACAGCAAAAGATCTTGGAAGATTCTGGCTGTGCGGATTATTTTGGGGGCTATCGTCCACAAGATCTTCCGCGGAGCCAAAATGCTCCGCGCAGATTTCTTGGGGCGGAGCATACGGCGGCATAGGACAATCGGTGGTGCTCACCGGTCGATTACCTAGTGGACGGGGATGAAGGCGGCCAGGAGCAGCCAGACCACGGGGGCGACGACGATGAGGGAGTCGAGCCGGTCCAGCAGGCCGCCGTGGCCGGGCAGCAGCGTGCCCATGTCCTTGATTTCCAGGTCCCGCTTGATCATCGACTCGGCCAGGTCGCCCAGGATGGCGGCGAGGACCGCGGCCGCGCCGGTGAGCAGCCCCTGCCACCAGTGACCGGGCAGCAGCAGGGTCAGGCACAGCCAGCCGCCGATGAGGCAGGCGATGACCGAGCCCGCGAAACCCTCCCAGGTCTTCTTGGGGCTGATGACCGGGGCCATCAGGTGACGGCCGGGCCGGCCGAGCGTGATCCCGGCGAAGTAGCCGCCGATGTCGCTGCACACGGTCAGGATGACGAAGGTCAGCACCCGCCGCGGGCCGTCGTGCGGGGTCAGCATGGCCACCACGAACGACGGCAAGAGGACCAGGTAGACGGCGGCGAAGATACCGCCTGTCACATCCTTGACGAATCCGGCCGGGCCGCCGGGCAGGCGCCAGGCAATGACGGCGACCGCGGTCAGGGCCAAGGCGGCCAGCGCAGCCTGCGGGCCCAGCCAGTACTGGCAGGTCAGCACGGCGACCAGGCCGGCCGCCACCGGGAGGGCCGGGATGTTGATGTCTCGCTTGGCCAGCGCCCCGGTCAGCTCGTACAGGGCGATGGCCAGGGCCACCCCGATGTAAATCAGGAACGTGGCCTTGACGGTGAGCAGGGTGAGGAACACCAGCCCGCCGAGCAGCGCGCCCACGCCGATCGCGACCGGCAGGTTGCGGCCGGTGCGTGAACGTGGTGGAGCAGGCGCCGCGGAGACCTCTGGGGCCGCTGGGGCATCCGGGGCCTGTGGGGCTGGGGCCTCCGGGGCTGCCGGGGGCGTGGTTGCCGTTTGGGCGTCGGCGGGGCGGGTCCCGGGGGCGGCTGGATCTATGTCCAACTAGACCTCGAGGAGCTCGGCTTCCTTGTGCTTGAGCAGATCGTCGACCTGGGCCTCATAGGTGTGGGTGAGCTCGTCCAGGTCGCGCTCGGCCCGGCGCACGTCGTCCTCGGGAGCGTCCCCGGCCTTGATCATCTTGTTCAGCGTGTCCTTGGCGTGCCGCCGGATGTTCCGGATGGCGACGCGGCCGTCCTCGGCCTTGTGCCGCGCGGACTTGATGTACTCGCGCCGGCGGTCCTCGGTCAGCTCGGGCAGCACGATCCTGATGATCGTGCCGTCGTTGGCCGGGTTCACGCCCAGGTCGCTGTTCCTGATGGCCCGCTCGATGGCGCCCAGCGAGCTCTTGTCGAACGGCTGGATGACCACCATCCGCGGCTCGGGCACGTGGAACGAGGCCAGCTGGTTGACCGGGGTCTGCGTGCCGTAGTACTCGACCGTGACCTTGTTGAACATGCTTGGATGGGCACGGCCGGTGCGGATGACGCTGAAATCTTCTCTGGCGACCGTTACCGCCTTGTCCATCTTCTCCTCGGCTTCGAGGAGGGTGTCATCGATCATTGTTCGGCTCCGATTTACTCGCCCTGCTATGCGAGCTTAGCTGCCCGGCATCCTGAGCGCCGGGATCCCCCTGGCGGCAAATCAGGGTACCGACATCCTCGCCCCGGATGGCCCGGACCACGTTTCCCTCGTCCATCAGCGCGAACACGACGATCGGCAGCCGGTTGTCCATGCACAAGCTGACCGCCGTGGTATCCATGACCTTCAGCTCGCGGCTGAGAAACTCACCGTAGTCCAGCTGTTTGAAGCGCACCGCGCCCGGGGTGGTCTGCGGGTCCGCGTCGTACACGCCGTCCACTTTGGTGCCCTTGAGCACCGCGTCGGCGCCGATCTCCAGCGCCCGCTGGGCCGCGGCGGTATCGGTGGAGAAGAACGGCGCTCCGAGGCCGGCCCCGAAGATCACCACCCGGCCCTTTTCCAGGTGCCGGATGGCCCGGCGGGGGACGTAGGGCTCGGCCACCTGGCTCATCGTGATGGCGGTCTGGACCCGGGTCTCGACGCCCAGCTTCTCCAGCGTGTCCTGCAGGGCCAGGCAGTTGATGACCGTACTGAGCATGCCCATGTAGTCGGCGCGGGCCCGGTCGATACCCCGCTCGGCCAGGGCCGCGCCGCGGAACATGTTGCCGCCGCCGACGACGGCGGCGACCTGCACGCCGTCCTTGACGGCGGCCTGGATCTCCGTGGCCAGGTGAGCCACCACGTCCGGCGAGATGCCCAAGGGCTCAGAGCCCGCGAACAGCCCGCCGGACAGCTTCAGCACCACCCGGCGCCAGCTGGGGTGCAAGATCCCGGCTGGCCCGGAGGTGGGTGATGGCATCGGCGGCGCTGGCTTCAGGCCGGCCTCAGGCCTGGCCGACCTGGAACCGGGCGAAGCCGGTGACGGTGACGCCGCTGCCGGCCAGGACCTGCTTGATCGTGGTCTTCGGGTCCTTCACGAACGCCTGCTCGGTGAGCACGACGTCCTTGAAGTAGGCGTTGACCCGGCCGTCCACGATCTTGGGAATGGCCTGCTCGGGCTTGCCCTCGTCGCGGGTGATCTGCTCGGCGATCCGGCGCTCCTTCTCCACCACGTCAGCGGGGACGTCGTCGCGGGTCACGTACAGCGGCCGCATGGCGGCCACCTGCTGGGCCAGGTCCTTGGCCACCTCGGCGTTGTCGGAGTCCAGCTGGACCAGCACACCCAGGGTCGGCGGCAGGGCCGCGTCACTGCGGTGCAGGTAGCTGGCTACGTAGCCGCCCTCGAAGCGGGCGTAGCGGCCCAGCTCGAGCTTCTCCTTCAGGCTCGCGCCGGCCTCCTCGATGAGCTGCTCGACCGTGGTGCCCGGCCGGACCTCGGTGCTCAGCAGGGTCAGCCGGTCGGCCGCCTTGGCCTGGCTGGCCGCGGCGGTGATCTCGCCGGCTACCTGCTGGAACAGGTCCGTCTTGGCGACGAAGTCGGTCTCGCAGTTCAGCTCCACGAGCACGCCCGCCTGGGTACCGTCGAGTTCGGCGGTGACCAGGCCGTTGGCGGCGGTGCGGGTAGCGCGCTTGTTGACGTCCTTGGCGCCCTTGAGCCGAAGCAGCTCGACCGCGGCCTCGAGGTCGCCGCCGGCCTCGTCGAGCGCGTTCTTGCAGTCCATCATGCCGGCGCCGGTCTGCTCGCGGAGCCGCTTCACGTCAGCGGCGGTGAAATTCGCCATGTCCTCGTCTTTCACTCAGTTTCGGTAGCGGCCTCGTCGGTCGCCTCAGCGATGCCCGCCTCGTCGTCAGCCTCGTCGGCGGCGGCCGCGTCATTGCTGGTGATAGCGGATTCAGCGTTGATCTCGGTGTCGCTGGCACCTTCGGCCGCGGCAACCTCGGTCCACTCCGAGTCCGGCGGGACCACGGCGGTCGCGGCGTCGGCCGGGCCGGCCGCGTTAGCGGCCTGGGCGTCGGCGGAGGCCTGGGAGCCCTGGAGCAGCTCGCGCTCCCACTCGGCCAGCGGCTCCTCGGTGCCAACCGCACCGCCGCCGGGCTTCTCGTCGCCACCGGCCGCGCCGGCCCGCGCGATCAGGCCCTCGGCCACCGCGTCGGCCACCACCCGGGTCAGTAGGGCGACGCTGCGGATCGCGTCGTCGTTACCCGGAATCGGGTAGTTGACCTCGTCCGGGTCGCAGTTGGTGTCCAGGAT
Source organism: Streptosporangiaceae bacterium (assembly GCA_049284535.1). Taxonomy (GTDB): domain Bacteria; phylum Actinomycetota; class Actinomycetes; order Streptosporangiales; family Streptosporangiaceae; genus Palsa-504. Next base: position 1,630 of record JBAPYC010000416.1, on the reverse strand, counting down.
GGCGACCACCGGGATGCCCAGCTTGCGAGCCTCGTTGACGGCGATGTGCTCCTTCTTGGTGTCCACCACCCAGATGGCACTCGGCACCCGGGACATGTCCCGGATCCCGCCCAGCGTCCGGTCCAGCTTGTCGTGCTCGCGACGCAGGTGCAGCAGCTCCTTCTTGGTCATGCCGGAGGCGGCCACGTCGTCGAAGTCGATCTCCTCGAGTTCCTTGAGCCGCTGCAGCCGCTTGTACACGGTGGCGAAGTTGGTGAGCATGCCGCCCAGCCAGCGCTGGTTCACGAACGGCATCCCGACCCGGCGGGCCTGCTCGGCGATGGCCTCCTGGGCCTGCTTCTTGGTGCCGACGTACAGGATGGTCCCGCCGTGCGCGACGGTCTCCTTGATGAACTCAAAGGCGCGGTCGATGTAGTCGAGCGACTGCTGCAAGTCGATGATGTAGATGCCGTTGCGCTCGGTGAAGATGTACCGCTTCATCTTCGGGTTCCAGCGTCTGGTCTGGTGACCGAAATGGACACCGCTCTCCAGGAGCTGCTTCATGCTGACGACCTGAGCCATTAGGGCACGGTCCTTTCCTTCGTGCGCCGCTCGCACTTTCCAGGCGGCGGCGCTGCTCGGTTAGTTCCTGGTGCCCGCGAATAACGCGCCAGCGGCCGACCTGGTGGCCGGCGGACCAAGCGGCGCGTCTCGCCAGGTAGCGTTGCTATCCCGGCGAGCAAACGGGCACGCGATTTAGCCGCCGGGGGCACGCACCATTGCGGCGCGGGTTCGGCGACCTATTCAAGGATACTTGACACCGTCGGGGCCCCGCGCATTCCCGGGTTCGCCGGGAGCGGAGCGCTGGGGTAACTGAGTGGAGCGCTGGGTGCCTGAGCCGAGCGCTGGGTGACCGAGTGGAGCGCTGGGGACTGAGCTGATGCTGGCGCGCAGCCCGTTCGGCCTGGCAAGGCCTGTGCCGGCGGCTAGGCGCGCGGGTGGGCCTGGCGGTAGCTGGATTTGAGCCGCTCGATGGACACGTGCGTGTAGATCTGAGTGGTCGCGGGTGAGGAGTGGCCGAGGATCTCCTGGACGCTGCGCAGGTCGGCGCCGCCCTCGAGCAGGTGGGTGGCGGCGCTGTGCCGGATGCCGTGCGGCCCGGTGTCCCGGGTCGCGCCCCCCTCGGCCAGGCGCTCGTGCACGATCCGGCGGGCCGTGCGCGGGTCCAGGCGGCCGCCGCGCACGCCCAGGAAAAGCGCGGCCCCGCTGGCCGGGGTGACCAGCACCGGGCGGCCCGAGTCCAGCCAGCGGGAGATCGCGGCCAGGGCCGGTACGCCAACGGGCACGGTGCGCTCCTTGTTGCCCTTGCCGCGGACCCGGATGGTGCGGCGGCCGTGATCCAGCTGGCCGGCGTCCAGCCCGCACAGTTCGCTGACGCGGATGCCGGCGGCGTAGAACAGCTCGAGCACCGCGGCGTCCCGCAGGATCACCGCCGCTTGCGCCTGCTCGTCCGGTCCGGCCTGCCGGGCGGCGGACCCGGCGCGTTCGGCCGCTGTATCCAGGCTGGTCAGCACGGCGCGCATCTCGTCCTGGCGCAGCACGTGCGGCAGGGTCCGGCGGGTCTTCAGCGTGCCCAGCTGCGGTCCGGGAT
>JBAPYC010000415.1:0-1873 GCA_049284535.1 Streptosporangiaceae bacterium | reverse complement strand
ACACCCCGGCCGTCAACCCGGCCCAGCCCACCGGGCCCGCGGCCAACCCGGCCGTCCCCGCTACCCCCGCCTCGTGACCCGGGCCCCCGCGATCAGCACGCCCCCGGACCGCCCTCGCAGCGACCCGGGGGCGTTCCGTCGGTCAGGCACGGCAAGCGTCTTCCGCCGGGCCGCACCTAGCATGAAGATCGTCCCCACTGGTACCTGCCGGTGACCCGTCCTAAACGGGATGGAACTCGACCCGGTACAGCAGCGTGTCATCGCTGATCGGGCCCGCGTGCGCGGCGCGGCGCCGCAGTGCCTCCCGGTCCGGTTCCCCGGCGCGCCGCACGTCGGCGTTGGTGATGCCGGCGAACGGGATCAGCTCGACGGAGTCCACCTCGATCAGGCCCGCACCCGGGCCCACCGGGTACCGGCCGCCCGGCTTGACCTTCGGCCGTTTCCACAGCCGGAACGACACGGTAATCTCCCCGGCCAGCACATCGTCGCGCAGCTCCTGACTGAAGAGCATGCTACGAGGCTACGCCCGGCGGGCGCCGTGGCAGCGGATTAGGGCCAGGCGGCCAGGGTAGGCGCGTGAGGTGCGTCGTGGGTTGCCACTGAATGTGACCGCACTGTGCCTGGTCCAGTTCGCCGATGTGCTGGGTGTCACGGTGGTCGTGACGTCCTTGCCGGCGATGCTAGCCAGCCTGCATGCGGCGCAGTCGTATGGCAGCCTGATCGCGACCGGATATGCGATGTTCTTCGGCGGCCTGCTAATGCTGGGGGCCCGGCTCGGGGACCGCTATGGCCACCGGCGGACCATCCTGGCCAGCCTGGCCATCTTCGCCGCCGGGGCTGCGGTGGCGGCCACGGCCTCCTCCGTTGTCACGCTCACGGCGGGACGCTGCCTGCAGGGCGCGGCCGCCGCGGCCTCGGTGCCGTCAGCCTTGCGGCTGCTGACGACCGTCACCGCCGAGGGTCCGGCCCGGCGGCGGGCGATAGCAGCGTGGAGCGCGGCCGGAGCGGCGGCGGGGGCCAGCGGCTTTGTCGTCGGCGGTGTCGTCACCGACCTGATCGGCTGGCGGTTTGTGTTCTGGGCCTTCATTCCCCTGGCCCTCATCCTGGGGGCAATCATCGCGGCGTCGGTGCCGTCCGATGCTGACGGTGAGCCCGCGAAATCGCTGAACCTGGCCGGGGCGGCGGCATTCACCACGGCGGTCATGGCGTTCGTGATCGGGACCACGGTCATCACCGCGCCCGCCGGGCGTGCCGCTGGGGGCCTGGCCCTGGGCGCCTGCGCCGTGCTGGTCGCGGTGTTCGTGGTGATCGACCGGCGGGCCGAGGCGCCCTTGCTGCCGCGCCAGCTCACCAGCCGTGCGACGCTGCGCCAGGGTGCGCTCGGCGGATTCCTGAACACGGCCACCACCAGCTCGGCGGTCACCCTGGTGACGCTGTACCTGCAGAACACGCTGCACCGCAGCCCGTTGCAGGCCGCGGCGGCCTTGCTGCCGTTCAGCCTGGCCGTCATCGCCGGCTCGAGCCTGTCCGCCAGCGCCCTCCGACGGCTGCGACCGCAGCAGGTGATAGCTGTGGGCCTGGCCGTCATCGCCGCCGCTGACGCCGCGCTGATCCTGTCGGCCGGCCGCCTGTGGGCGATCGGGTTGTGCGCGGCCATCGCCGGGGCGGGCATCGGGCTGTCCTCGGTCGCCGCCACCGGCCTCGGCACCGACGTCAGTTCGCGGTGGCGAGGCGGTGCTTCCGGTGTCATCAACACCGCCGCCCAGGTGGGAACCGCCGTCGGCGTCGCCGTCCTGCTGCTCATCGCCGCCGTCACCAGCGGCGTGCCTGCAGCCGGGACACCAGCGCCGGCCGCGGCCTGGGCGGCCGGCGC
>JBAPYC010000414.1:0-5311 GCA_049284535.1 Streptosporangiaceae bacterium | reverse complement strand
CTGCCGTCGGCCCAGCGGAGGAGACTGGTTATCCGGGCGGTGCTGCGCGGTGTCCTGAGCGCGGCCGCGCTGGTCGTCCTGTACTACGTGCTCCCGCTGGACCAGCCGTGGAACGGCGACACCGCGGTGCGGATCCTAATCGGCTTGCTGGTCTTCGCGGGCATCGCGGTGTGGCAGGTCAGGTCCATCACCGGATCGCGTTATCCGCGTATCAGAGCGTTCGAGGCGCTGGGCTTGATCCTTCCCTTTTACCTATTGGTGTTCGCCTCGACCTATTTCGTGATGCAGCGAGCGTCTGCGGCAAATTTCGCGCAACCGCTGACCCGCACCGACGCTCTGTACTTCGCCGTGACAGTCTTCTCTACGGTGGGATTCGGGGACATTGCTCCCAAGTCCGAGGCTGCCCGGGTGGTGCTGATCGTCCAGATGCTCGGCGACATCGCGCTGCTGGGCACCGGTGTCCGGGTCTTGCTGGGGGCCGTGCGCCGCGGCCAGCAACGACAGGACAGGAGCGACCAGGACGGCCCGGCGGCTGGGTGAGGGCCGCCAAGACCGGGCCGCTAGGCCGGGGGACCTGTGCGCACCGCAGGCGCCCCGCATCGGTGCGGCGGCGCTTGCCGCGCCGATGCCGCCGGTATCGCATTACTGTGGCTGCTGTCGCGCACGCTCCGGCTCGGTGTGGCGTCTGCTTCCGCCGGTGAGGTTGCCGACAGCGGCCGACTAACGGGTCCTGCGCGGGCCCAGCATCCGCCCAGGGATGGATCAGGCATCACCCTGTACGGGCAAGATGCATGATCTCCAGCCCGCCAGCCAACGAGCCCGCCTGGGTGCCGCTTCGGAACATGGCGGCATCCCAGGCGCTGTCCAGTTTGGCGCCGCCTCACCGTGTTTTGGGCCGGAAGCGTACCTTTGCTCACTTTGTCGCCCTTGACCTGATTCAAACGCCGCCCGATGCTGGTACGGCGGGAATTTTACGGGAGGTCTCCGGGCATTGGGCGGCGGCGAGAGGCTACAGCGGACTAGACCATCGGGGGGTGCAGGCGGACCGGTGCTCGACCTTTTCACGGCGAAGCTTCGCCGCCCCCTGCTGCGGCCCGGGACGGTGCGCCGTTCGTCGCTTATCGAACGGCTCGTGCGGGGTGACCGTCGTCCGATCGTCTCGGTGGTCGCGCCGACCGGTTACGGGAAGACGACCGCCCTGGCCCAGTGGGCCGTGCGCAACGGCCAGGCCTTCGCCTGGGTGACGGTCGACGAAGCGGACAACGATCCGAAGGTCCTGCTCACCTATGTCACGAAGGCGCTCGATGCGGTGGAGCCGATCGGCGAGCGGGTATTCGATGCTCTCGCTTCCCCCGGCAGTTCAGTGCCCGGCTCGGTCATCCCGCGGCTCGGCTCGGCTTTCTCCTCGATGGCCTCGCCCGTGGTGCTGATCCTGGACGACGTGCACGTGCTGCACAATTCCGAATGCCGGGCCGCGCTGTCAGTGCTGGCCGATCATGTGCCGGACGGTTCCCGGCTGGTGCTCGCCGGCCGGGCCGAGCCGCCGCTACCGATCGCGCGGCTGCGCGCCAGCGGAAAGCTTTTGGAGGTCGGGCCGGGCGACCTGTCGCTCACCTGCGAGGAGGCGTCCTCGCTGCTGCGCAATATGGATCTCACCCTTAGTGAGAACGATGTGGCGGAGTTGCACCGGCGGACCGAGGGGTGGCCGGCCGGGCTGTACCTCGCGGCGCTCTGCCTCAAGGAGGGCGGCCCGTTTACGAGCGTGCCGGATTCCTTCGGCGGCGACGACCGGCTAGTGAGCGAATACCTGGAGTCAGAGTTCCTGGCACAGGTCTCCTACCGGAGCCGCACGTTCCTGACCCGGACCGCGGTGCTGGAGCGCATGTGCGGGCCACTGTGCGATGCGGTGCTCAACATGAGCGGTTCCACCCCGGTCCTGGCCGACCTGGAACGGTCGAATCTGATGCTGGTGCCGCTGGACCGGCGGGGAGACTGGTACCGCTACCACCACTTGTTCCGCGACATGCTCCTAGCGGTACTGGACCGCCAGCAGCCTGGCCTGAGGCCCATCCTTCAACGGCGAGCTGCGCAGTGGTATGAGCGTAACCGGGAGCCCGAGGAGGCACTGGAGTACTGGATGAAGGCGGGCGAGGTGGATTCGGTGGCTCGCCTTGTCGGCGCTCTGACATTCCCCGCCTACCAGCGCGGCAGGGTAGCCACGGTGGAACGGTGGCTCGGGTGGCTCGAAGACCGTGCGGCCATGGAAAGCCACCCGGCGATCGCCGTCCTGGCGGCATTGTTCTGTGCCTTGACTGGGAAGCCGGCCCGCGCCGAACGATGGGCGGACGTTGCCGAGCGGGCAGCCGCCATGAACCTGCCGGACGGGAGCCCGTCAATCGAGCCGTGGCTGGCGCTGATCCGGGCGCTGCTGTGCCGCGACGGGGTGGAGCAGATGCGGGCCGACGCGGAGCTAGCGGCTGCGACCCTGGCCCCGGGCAGCTTCTGGCGGATCACCGCCATGATGTACCAGGCGGCCGCGCACCTGATGGCCGGCGACCTGGACCGGGCCGATGTCCTGTTCGAGGATGTGATCGCGGAGGGCCAGGCTGGTGGGATCACGTTCGGCCCGTGCATCGCGCTGGCCGAGCGGTCGCTGCTGGCGATCGACCGCGGCGACTGGGACCTGGGCAAACGGTACCTGTCCGAGAGCCGGTCGCTGGCCCGTGAGGGCAAGCTGGAGGCCTATCCCCCGCTCACGATTATGTACGCGGTGGCCGCGCGGGTGGCGCTGCACGAGGCCGACCGTCCGCGCGCCGAGGCGGAACTGACCCGGGCGCAGCGCCTTCGCCCCGGCCTGACCCACGCCGTGCCGCACATGGCCGTTCAGGCCAGGATCGAGCTGGCCAGGTGCTACCTCGCGTTGTTCGATTTCGGCGCGGCGCGGACCCTGCTCCGGGAAGCCGACGAGATCCTCGTGCGGCGCCCCGGCCTCGGTGTTTTCACCCGGCAGGCCGCGGACCTGCAGGCGGAGCTTTCCCGTGCCCGGGGTTCATCCACCCTGGGAGCCTCGGCCCTAACCACTGCCGAGCTGCGTCTGCTGCCGATGCTCTCCACCCACCTGTCGTTCCCGCAGATCGCCGAGGAGATGTTCCTGTCCCGCCACACCGTCAAGGCGGAGGCGATGTCGATCTACCGCAAGCTAGGGGTCTCCTCACGAAGCCAGGCCGTCGGCCGGGCCCGCGAGCTGACGCTCCTCGACAAGTAACAGGCGGCCGACTCTCACTCTCTTGACCCTGCTGGGGTAATGCCAGCTCCGGGCCGGACGCGGTGCGATCGTGATGACCCAGACGAATACGAGGGCTGGAGCCACGATGCATGGAATCATCGTCTGGTGGACGGCTCGTCGCATTCATGGCGGGCCCTCCAGCGGGCCTTGAGTGACACTGCGGCGCGGCACACCCCGCTTACCGCCCTTAACGTGCTTCAGGAAAAGGCGGTCACCTGCATCGCAGGCGACGTGAACCAGGACCAAGCGGCCGAAGAGGTCAGGCAGTGGTGGACCAGGCGGTGAGCCGCCAGTCCGGGCCGGCGCCGCTGGTCACCGTTCAGGTGATCCCGGGCCCGTCCGCCGCCGAACCCTCCGGCGCCGGGCACGACGCTAACCCGTTGGTTGGCTCGCGTGGCAGCGGCGGCGTCGGCCAGTTTAGGGGTGGGCTCGGTGAGCAGCCAGGTGGCCTACGACGCCGCCTGCCCGGTGGTCATCATCTTCCCGCCGTCACCGGTCGGCCAGGCAGGCAGGCGGGGCGTCGCCCGGTTCCCGTCAGCTGGGGATCCTGAGGGACGACGGCCACCTTCTTACTCCAGCAGGGGGATGGAACCGTCCCGGGGTCCGAGGTGGAATGGCGCTCGATGGCGAGGGAGACCTATGAGCCAGACAGCGAGATACCAGGAAACGTTGCGCAGGCTGGCGATGATCGACGAGGGCTTCGTCGAAGACCAAGCCGGGCTGGGACTTAGCGTGGACAGGACCTTGACCCTGGAACCTAAGACCGCGGCGTTGCTTCAGCTCGGGATATTGGTGGCCAGCGGGTCGCCAGCGGTCTGCCTGCAATGGAGCACCGCCCGGGCGCTCGCGGCAGGCGCAACGGAGAACGAGATCGCCGATGTGCTGCTCGCGATCGCTCCCGTGACCGGGCTCGGCCGGGTCGTCTGCGCCGCTCCAGACGTGGCGGCCGCACTCGGATACGACGTCGGGGCCGCATTGGAGGAACCAGACGATCCGTTACAGCAGGCAACCGGTGACAGCAAACGGCAACGCGCGCAAGAGAAAGATCCGAACGGAGAACGCATGTCAACACAGTTCGTCAGATATACGCCGGACATCGAGGCAACCGATCCACATTTCGATGAGAACTTGCAGATCGTGATCGACAAGACAGAGAAATACATTGCCGGATCGGTGACCACTGAAGGCACCGGCCGCGCCGTCCGTGACGCGCACGCCAAGGGATACGGGCTGGTCAAGGCAGAAGTCGAGATCCTCGGCCAGTTGCCCGCGGAGTACGCGCAGGGTATCTACGCGGCACCCGGAAAGCATGGCGCTCTTATCCGCTTCTCTAACGGACAGCCGCACCCTGGACCCGACGTGCTGCTCGGCTCGGGGCTGGGGATGGCCCTGAAGATCTTCGGCATCAACGGCCCGATCGTTCTGCAGGACGAGTCTGACACCGGCACCTTCGACTATGCCACCATCAACGCGCCCATCTTTTTCTGCAACACCATCGAGCACTATCTGTTCATCCAAGACCTGTTCGTCGAGGCAGGACAGTACTTCGCTCAGGGCCGCCCAGGCCAGCATCGCTTCTTCCGTGACTGGGTAACGGGAAAGGGGACCCTGGATGAGGACCAGTGGGCCTGGGAGGAGCTTTTCGCGTTCGTCGGCCTGGCGCAGATCCACCCCGTGAACCTGCTGGTATCGAACTACTGGACGATGGGCGCCGTCCGGCACGGTGACTACGTCGCCAAGGTCCGTATCGCCCCAGTACCCGAGTTCGCCAGCAGGGTTGCCCGGCGTACTCTCGATCTGGCGTCGGCACCGGAGGTATTCCGCCCGGCCCTGGTAGCCGAACTGCGTGAACGCCCCTTTGAATTCGACATTCAAGTCCAGCTGTGCGCTGACATTGACCGGATGCCGGTCGAGGACGTTACCGTCGAGTGGCCTGAGCAGTTGTCCCCGTTCGTCACGGTGGCCAAGGTCCGCATCCCGCAGCAGGACATTTCGGGCGACGACAACCTCGAGAAGATGGACGCG
>JBAPYC010000413.1:0-1552 GCA_049284535.1 Streptosporangiaceae bacterium | reverse complement strand
GTTCATCAGGCCCGGGCGGAACACGGCGTGCACGCTGGAGCTGGATGGCCGCCGCTATCTATTCTGCTCCGAGCCGTGCCGCTGGATCTTCGAGCAGGAGAAGTCGCGGTTCGCGGATCACAAGAGCGTGGTCGATCGTATCGTCGCCGGAGAGGCGCCCGGCAAGCTCAGCGACCTGCACAAGTGGATGGGACTCGAAGCGCCCGCCGAGACCGGCAGGGACCTGCGCCGCGGTCTCGACCCGTGGCGCCTGGACCCCGTTCCGACGGCTTGAGGATGCCACGCATGCGCGTCTACCTGTTCGGCTTCGCGAGCGACGACTTCGTGGGCCGTGTCATCGTCACTCCGGACCAGCGCACCGTGGTGCAGCTGGCCGGCCAGCTGGTGGCCTGGGGCCTGGGGCCCGAGCGAGACGGATCCCTCACCGTGCGCAACGAGGCCGGCGACATCCTCGATCCCGCCGCGACCATCGCCCAGGCCGGGCTCGGAAACGGTGACATCTTCAAGGTCGAGCGAAGGTGACGACCCCGTGGCGGTGTGGCGGTACGCCGGAACGCTGGACGACGTCTGGGCGGGCGAGATGCGCGCCGTGAACCTCGGGGCCATTGACGTCGTGCTGTGCAACCTCGACGGGATGCTGGTCGCCTACGAGAACCGGTGCCCGCACCTTGCCAATCCGCTCTCCGAGGGCGTCTTCGATGACGGCGTCCTGACCTGCGCCGCGCACGAGTGGGAATTCGATGCGCGGACCGGCCGCGGGCTGAACCCGGCCAGCGCGTGCCTGCACCGCTACCCGGTGCGACTCGACGGCGAGAACATCTTCGTGGGCATAGCGGAGGACGATTGACATCCTCCCTCGCCTGAAAGGCGAGGGATTCCAGCTACTACCCCGAGTGGAGGAGCAGTTGAGGTTCGCGGTTCACAGGCCGGGTAACCCCGTCGCCTCCCCGCGCAGTCACGGCGTGCCCCGCCGCGATGTTGATGGCCGCGTTCACGTCAGCGTTGGCGGCGAAACCGCAGGCAGTGCACCGGAACACGGCTTGGCTCTCACGCGAGCCCCGGTCCACCCGCCCGCACGCCGAGCACCGCTGGCTCGTCAACGCGGGACTGATCTTCTCCACTCGGCCCGGGGCCTTCTGCTCCAGCCGGCGTACCAGCAGGCCCCACCCCGAGGCCAGGATGCCCCGGTTCAGCCCGGCTTTCTGCCGGACGTTGCGGCCCGGGTTCTCCCGGGTGCGTTTCGCGGACCGGGTCATGTTCGTGATCTGCAGGTCCTCGACCCGGATCAGGTCGAACCGCCGCGCGATGCCGGTGCTGCTCTTCTCGGCTCAGTCCTTGCGCCGGTCCGTCTCCCGGGCCCTCAGCCGGGCGATCGCGTGCCTGGCCCGGCCGCGGCGGTTCGATCCCCGCTTGGCGCGGGCGAGCTTGCGCTGCAGCCGCCGCAGCCTGGTCCGCTCCCGCGCAGTCAGGGCGGGGGCGTGCAGCAGGTCTCCGGTCGACAGAGCCGCGGAGACCGTCACGCCCCGGTCGATGCCCACCACCTGGCCATTAC
>JBAPYC010000412.1:0-6535 GCA_049284535.1 Streptosporangiaceae bacterium | reverse complement strand
GCTCATCATCCTTATCCCGCTGGGCATCGGCGGCTATTTCGTCTTCAGCCTGTACATGGGCAAGTACCATCCGTCTGACTTCCCCGGCAACGGCACCGGCTACGTGGTCGTCCAGGTCGACTCGGGTGAAACCCCGACCAGTCTCGGGCCCAAGCTGGTCAAGGACGGCGTGGTGGCCAGTTCCCGCGCGTTCATCCTGGCCGCCGAGCACAGCTCGAACCCGGCCGGCCTGCTGCCCGGGTTCTACGGCATGCACAAGCAGATGAAGGCATCGCTGGCGTACGCGCTGCTGCTCAATCCGAAGAACCTGGTCCAGGTCAAGGTGACGATCCCGGAGGGCTGGCGGCTCAGCCAGATCGTGGCCTACCTCGGCGCCAAGTCCGGCATCCCGCTCAGCCAGTACCAGAAAGTGCTCAAGAAGCCGGCCCAGCTGGACCTGCCGGCCTCCGCATACGGCAACCCCGAGGGATACCTGTTCCCCGCCACCTACGAGGTCCTCCCGCACGAGACCGCCCTCGGCGTGCTCAAGCAGATGGTGACGCGCTTCGACCAGCAGGCGACGGCCGTCAACCTGTCCGCCTCCGCCAGCCACCTGAACCTCAGCGCGAGCCAGGCCGTAACCGTGGCCAGCCTGGTGGAGGCCGAAGGCGGCAAGGTCTCGGACTACCCCAAGATCGCCCGGGTCATCTACAACCGGCTGGCCGACAAGATGCCGCTGCAGCTTGACAGCACGGTGCTCTACGGACTGGACAAGTACGGCATCATCGCCAGCGACCAGCAGCTCACCAGCAACTCGCCGTACAACACCTACAAGCACACGGGCCTGCCACCGGGTCCCATCGACAGCCCGGGCGCCGCCGCCATCCAGGCCGCGCTTCACCCGGCGTCCGGCTCCTGGCTGTACTTCGTGACCGTCAACCCCAAGACCCGTGAGACCCTGTTCACCTCCAGCCAGGCCCAGTTCGAGCAGTACCGGCAGGAGCTCGAGAAGAACCTCGGCCAGGGCTGACCGTCCCGCGGCCACCGGCTTTTTTCAAGCCGAACGGTCCTGGTTCAGCCACTCCGTGACCACCGTCGCCCCGGCGGGCTATCTACCTTGTCCGCTGCCTGCCGCGTAAATCAGGTGACATCCCCGGCGCTGCTGCCTACCGTGGCCGCCGTGGCGGTTTTCCTGAGTACCCCGGTTTCCCTGGCCGTCATGACGGGGCAGGTAGCCCAGGCCATCTTCGTCGCGGTCCGCCGCTGATGCTGACCAGGCCGGCCGGCCTTTCCGATGAGCTCCTGGCCGGTGCCCTGCGGGCAGGCTGGGACCTCGCTCCGATCACAGCTGAGTACCAGCCCCTCGGTTTCGGCAGCCACCACTGGCACGTGACCGCGGAGAACGGGGCGGCCTGGTTCGTGACCGTCGACGAGCTGACCACACGCCTGCGCACGGCCGGGGACACCCGGGACGCCGCGTACCGGCGGCTCGGCCAGGCCCTGCAGACGGCCCGGGCCCTGTCCGGCACCGGGGCCAGCTTCGTGGTCGCGCCGGTCAGGACGGCCGCCGGTGATGTCCTGACCCGGATCGGCGACGAGTACGCCGTCGCCGTGTACCCCTACGTGACCGGCCAGGCGGGCCGGTGGGGCGATACGGTGACTCCGGCGGAGCGCCAGGCCATTGTGAGCCTGCTTACCCGTGTGCACGCCGCGCCCGAAACCGTCTGGGCCGGCGCCGGCCGGGACGACTTCCTCCTGGCGGGCGCCGATAACCTGCGCGGCGCGCTCGGCGACCTGGCCCGGGCGTGGGACAGCGGCCCCCACGCTGAACCCGCCCGGCGGTTGCTTGCCCGGCACGCCCGAGACCTGGAAGCCATGCTCGCCCGCCGCGACCGCCTCGCCGGCCAGGCCCGTGCTCGCCCTGAGCGCCTGGTCCTGACCCACGGCGAGCCCCACCCGGGCAACCTCATCCGGGCCGGCCGTCAGTGGATGCTCATCGACTGGGACACCGTGCTGGTCGCGCCGCCCGAACGTGACCTGTGGCACCTCGACCCCGGCGACGGCTCGATCGCCGCCTCCTACCGTGAGCTGACCGGCCGCGAGATCCTGGCGTCCGGTCTCGATCTGTACCGGCAGACCTGGCTCCTGGCCGACATCACCAGCAGCGTGGCTGGCCTCCGGCGCGAGCATGGCGACACCTGGGACGCCCGGATGGAGTGGGAGATCCTCACCGCCAGCCTGACCCAGGGCGGGTATGGAAACGGGGACTAGCTGGGCATTTCCTGGCTTCGCCTCGAGCAAGTCATAGACGGCGCACGCTGCACTTGGGCATCATGTCCTTCATGGGGATCAGTGACTGGCGCGCTAAGAAGCAGAAAAACCCGGAGCAGGATCAGGAGATGCCGGCGGAGCAGGATCAGTCCGGCCGGTTCGGCTCTGGCCCGGGCCAGAACGACCCCAGCGTCAGCACCTCACCGGTGACCATGGGACCTGATGGCCAGCCGCTTCCGCCGCAGGCGCCCGCTCGTGCCGAGTCGGCCCTGGGCCGGGTATTTGGCCAGGGCGGCGCCGGGATGTTCGGTCAGATGATCAGCCAGGCCGTAGGGGAGGCGCTGGGTGAGTCCGCGGAGCATTCCGTCAGGCGGGCCACCGAAGAAGCTCTCGGGCCGTTCGGCGGCCGGACCCTGGGCCGCATGGCGGGCCGGACCGCCGGGCGGGTCCTCGGCGGGGCCCTCGGTCAGGCGGGCGAAGCAGTACTCGGCCAGCGCGGGGGGCAGTCTTACGGTCTGCCCGGCCAGCCTGGGCAACCGGGCTACGGTCCGCCCGGAGCGCAGCCCTTTGACCAGTCCGGCCAGCAGCCTTTCAATCAGCCCGGGCAGCAGCCCTTTAATCAGCCGGCCCAGCCGCCCGCGGCCCCACCCGGGGGCGCCGCGTTCGGGCAGCAGGCTTCCGGGTTCCCGCAGGTCTCCTGGGATGATGCCCACGCGCCCGCTGCCGGCCAGCCGGCCACCCCCTCGGGCGGGTCTGACCCCGCCGGGGCGGCGCAGTTCTTCGCCAGCGGCGCCGGTGAGCACGCCAGTGCCGTCGTGACGGGTGTCCAGGAGGTACCTCCGGGCCCGGGGTTCGCCCCGCCCGGCGGGGTAGCGGACGTGATGCTGGAGATCACGCGCGCCGACGGCTCGGTCTACAACGCGCCGATCAGGCTCAGCTTCGCCGCACCGGAGCACCGGGCCGCGATCGCCGTACCCGGCACCCAGCTCCGCGTCCGGATCGACCCGAGTTCTCCCACCAGGGTCGCGATCGTCTCCTGAGGACTGCCGGGCCCGGCTGGGGGAACCGCGTCAGTCTTCCCCGTCGACGCCGGGCACCGGATGGCCGTCTTCCAGGTAGACCAGGCGCTTGCTGCGCGTCGCCTCCTGGACCCGGCGGCTGATCGGGCCCCGGAGCATGGTGAGGGCGTCGGTCAGCGGGACCAGGCGGGCTTCGGAGATTTCCTCGGCCTGCAGCTTTATCCCGGCGAGCGCCCCATGGCTCAGCTGGCCGCAGTCGAACAGGAAACGGATGCCGCCTGGGCGCCCGGGGCGTGCGGGGCGGAAGTCCATGGCCGCCAGTCGGCCGCCCTCGACCTCGATGCCGCATTCCTCGCGCACTTCGCGCCGGCACGCGTCCCACGGCGTCTCCCCGTCCGCCTCCATCACGCCACCGGGAATCGTCCAGCCGCTCTTGTAGGTCGGCTTGAGGATCAGCAGCCGCCCCTCCCGGTCGAAGATCATCGCTCCGGCCGAGACAGGAATACCCGGTAGGGGTATAGTCTGCTGGGTGGAGCCGCTCGTTTTCGACCCGGAGCTCATGCCCGTCCCCCCTGCGCCAGCTTCCCCATTGACTCCGCCTGGCTTTCCTGCCTCTAGATCGCCTGATCCCGCCGTCACGTTACGGCCCGGCGTCCTGCTGCCCGCGATCAGTCAGGCAAAACGCGACCGGCAGGGCGCAGCCGACAATCGCGGCCACAGGGAAAGCCGCACAACTGAACGGGCCGCACAACTAAAAAGGTAACAGTTACGCAGGACGGTCTTTCTTCGGCAATTTGCTCACGACGGCCGCGTAGGACGAATCGATGGCCTCAGTGAGCTCGTCCTCGGGAATCGCGCCACCGATCCGGAGCCTGTTCCACCCCGACCGGCCTATGTAGGCCATCACCGAAGCGTCGTCCGGATATCTCGCCAGCCATTCGTCGGCGTTATCCCGGCTGGTCCCGCACTTCAGGCCCACGGACGGAGGCGAGCCAGACCCGAAGAACGCGAAGATCTTGCCGCCCACCTTGGCCACCACGTCGCCGTCCCAGGGCTCGTCCTGCCAGGCGCCCGGCTTGGCCAGGCTGTAAGCCAGCAGGTTCTCCCACGTCATAACGCTGCTCCCGGTAAAGCGATGGTCTCCGGAGCGTCACAGTAGCGCGCCACCGGGCGTGCGGTGAAGGAGGTCGCAGGTTGCGGCAGGCACTGCGGGACTATGCCGGGGTCGGCCGCCGGCCGGCCTTCCGCCGGTTCTGGCTGGGGATGATGATCTCGCGGTCCGGTGATGCGTTCACCATCGTCGCGGTGTCCTGGGTGGTCCTCCAGATCGCCAGCCCGGTCCAGCTCGGCTTGGTTCTCATGTGCTTCGGCCTGCCGCGTGTCGTGGGCGGCCCGCTGGCCGGGCGGCTGCTCGACCGGTCGCGCCCGCGCGTCCTGCTGGCCCTGGACAATGCCGGCCGCGGGCTGCTGATCGCGCTCGTCCCGGTCCTGCTGTGGCGGCATGATCTCGCCGTCGCCGATCTCTACGGGATCGCGGCCGCCAGCGCCCTGCTGTCCTCGCTGACCGAGGTAGCCGAGGCCGCGCTGGTGCCGCGCCTGGTGCGGGACGACCAGCTCGACGCGGCGAACTCGCTGCTCGCGGCCAACTGGGAGGTCGCCTCGATCGCCGGTCCCGCGGTGGCCGGGGTGATCGTGGCCAGCGTCGGCGCACCGGTCGCCTTGGTCGTCGACGCCGCCAGCTTCGCGGTCATGTCGGCGATCTGCCTCACCCTGCCGCTATCCGGAGCTACCGAAGCCGCGGACCCGGCCGCCACCCCGCCCACCACGACCAGGCGAAGCTGGCTGGGCCTGGGCATCCTGCTCAGGTTCCCTGGAGTCCTCACCCTCACCGCATGCGGTTTCGGGATGCTCTTCCTCGATGGCGTCGCCACCGTCCTGTACCCGGTCTACTGCCGAACGTTCCTGCATGTCAGCGCCAGCGGATACGGCCTGCTGGTCTCGGCCGCGGGGATCGGGGCCCTGATCGGCGTGGTCGCGGGAACGTACCTCCCCGGCCGCCTGCCGCCGTCCCGCCGGATCGGGGTAGTCATCCTGTGCGGCGCGCCGCTGTTCGGGCTGCTGCGCCTGGCCCCCGACCTCCCCGTCGCCGCCGGCCTGCTCGCCTTGGCCATGTTCGCCTGGGGGCCGTACTTCGTGTTCGACCGCACCCTGGTCCAGCGGCTGGTCCCGGACGAGATGCGCAGCCGGCTGGTCGGCGCCCGGATGACGATCTCCTCGCTCGGGTTCCCGCTCGGCAGCGCGGCCGGCGGAGTCCTGCTCGGCGGGATCGGGGTGCCGGACGTCGTCCTGGCCGTGGCCGGCTGCTACCTGGCCCTGGGCCTGTTGCCGCTGTTCGCCCCGGGGCTGCGCGCCCTGGACCCCGGGCGGCCCCAGCGCCGGATCCAGGCCGGTCCTACCGCTGGGTAACATGCCGCGCTAAACTGTGCTTCGGTGCGATTCCAGGCGTGGCCGTACAGCCGGCCGGTTCTGCCGTCGTGGTGGAACGACCCGGTGAGACTCCGGGACCGTGCGGTCAGACCCCGCCCTGAAGGACCCGAGACCCCGCCTGCAGCGGCTGGACCGGGATCCCGACAAGGGGTGATGTGGTTGTTCACCGGGCGAATTGATGAGATCGGCTTCGTTGAGAAGATCGAGGCCGGACAGCTGATGGTCAGGGCCCCGCGCAGCGTAGCTGCGCTGCGGGCAGGCGGATCGGTGTGCGTGGACGGCGTCCGGCTCACCGTCTGCCAGGCTGGCGATGGGGTGTTCGCCGCCGGGATCACCCAGGAGACCTGCTGCCGGTCGGCCTTTGACGCCCTGGCCGAAGGCCGCGCGGTCAACGTCGAGGTGCCGCTGGCGGCCGGGGATGCCCTGGATGGTCACCTGGTCCAGGGATATGTCGACGCGGTCGGCAAGGTCCTGCGCGTCGACGCCGAAGGCGGGTCCTGGCGGGTGTGGATCCGGCCGCCCGAACGGCTCCGCGCCCAGCTCACGGCCAAGACGCCGATCGCCATCGACGGCGTGAGCATGACCATCGCCGACGTGATCAAGGACCGGTTCTCGGTGGTCCTGCTGCCGGTAACCCGCGCGGCGACCACGCTGCGGCGGCTGATCCCGGGGGAGCGGGTCAACCTGGAACTGGACCTGGTAGCCCGGCTGGCGGCCCGGTCCGCAGCCGGTGCCGGCAACGGGAGCGGCCTGGCCGGGACGCTTCGCCGGGCCATGAC
>JBAPYC010000411.1:0-4256 GCA_049284535.1 Streptosporangiaceae bacterium | reverse complement strand
ACTGGCTGGCCCACATGTAGATCTCCGGGGCGAAGGTGTCACCCGCGGCGCCCACAATGTAACCCGGGTGGTGCTTGGCGACCGCCTCCCCGATCTGCTGGTACTGCGCCCAGGTCGTCGGAACCTGGTAGCCCCACTGCTTCATGAGCTTCGCGTTGTACCACAGCACGACCATGGCCAGGTCGTTGCGCAGGCAGTAGACCTTGCCGTCCACGGTGCAGGGGTGCAGCGCGCCGGTGGCGAAGTTGCTCAGGGTCGAGCTCGGGATCAGGCCCTCGTTCAACGGGGCGGTGAACCCGGCAGGCTGAGCCCAGCTGATCTCGTTGTTCTCGGCGCTGAACACCACGTCCGGCCAGCCGCTGCCGGTGCGGTCGTACAGCTCCACCTTGGTCTGCAGCGTGTTGGAGCCGTTGGCGTCGCCGTCGTAGGTGACGATGTTCAGCTTCACGTCCGGGTGGGCCTTCTGGTATGCCTGCGCGGCGGGCACGCGGGTGGAGTCCACCCACACCGTCAGCGGGCCGGAAGACTGCGGCGCCTGCTTGAAGCCGTCCTTCATGTCGCTGACGGAACTCGCGCTGCCGGAGGAACTCCCGCCGCCGCACGCGGCGACGGCGGCTGCTATCAGCGCGGCCAGGCCGACGGCGAGCACCGCCCGCACTCGTACTGGTCTCGGACGATTCCGCGCGCTGACTGCGCGATTGATCACGGCCAAAGCTTCCTCCACTACGTCGTGTAGTCGCCCTGTCCGCCGCCACGACGGGCGGAGAATAGGGATCGCCAAATGTGTAGTACTTATTGGGTGATTTGCTCTAAGTGTGCATGAAGCCGCCCCGCGCGCCGGGATCCGTCTCGACAAACAAGCTGCAACCTGCACGTTTAATGCCCTATTAAGAGCCAAAGAGGAGGGCCCCGTCAAGACCGCCGGTACACTCATTTCCGGATCGTTACCATACGTTCGAGATTTTTCGTGGCATAAATACCTTTTTATGCCGATTTTAAGACTAAAATAAGTAGTACTTATATTGCACTCGCAACCATATATAGATATGATCAGTGTTCCCAAGAGGACGGATCGTGTCTGTGCATGCCGAAGACGACGGAAGGCCGAAGCCGTGAACGGTGTCCCGCTGACGAGCGGCCACGCGGAGGTGCCTGCAGCCGGCAACGCCGGACGCGAGGCATCCGGCGCCTATCGGCCCCGCTACGAGCTTGTGGCTGAGCAGATCCTGCAGCTGATCAGCCAACTCGCCCTGCAGCCCGGCGACCGGATGCCCACCGAGAAGGATCTGGCCGCCCGCCTGGGGACCAGCCGCACCGTGGTACGCGAAGCGGTCAAAATGCTCTCGGCGACCGGCCGGGTCAGCGCTCAGAAGGGCCGCGGCCTGTACGTCGCGGACAATGAGAGCATGCTCGGGGCCAGGCAATGGGGCGGGTTCTTCGTGCCCACCAACCTGGACCACATCTTCATGCTCTTCGAGTTCCGGCGCGTCCAGGAGATGCAGGCCAGCAGACTCGCCGCCAGGCGCGCCAGCCCGTCCGAGCTACGGGTAATCGAGGCTGCGGTCCAGACCTGCCGTCACGGCTACACCGCTGGCAACAACGCGGAGTTCGACCAGGGCGACGACGCCTTCCACCTCGGCGTCGCTGCCGCCTCGCATAACTTCTTCCTCGTCTCCGCGATCCGCGAAGCGCGCATGTTGCAGCGCCGGGCCAGCGTCATCGGCCTGCGCGGGGTGGGCGGCCACGCCGACGCCGCCGTCGACGAGCACGACGCGATCTACCGGGCGATCCGGGACGGCGAGCCGGAAGCCGCCGCCCAGGCCACCTCCGCGCACCTGGACAACACCCTCGAGGACTACCGCCGCGAGATCCAGCGCCGCGTCTTCGGCTGAAGGCCCCCAAGCGTTCTCCGGGAGCTCCCGATGAAGGAAGAAGGTAGTGCCACCAGCCCGGTTGCGGGATCCGGCACTTACGACGTCCGCGCTGCCACGTCGCAGCGACTCGATGGTTTCGGCGCTACGAACCCAGGCCCTTGGCGGACTACTGGTCGCCCCAGCATGACCATGCGTCAGCTCCCGCTCGGAAGGACCAGTCTGAAAGTCTCCGAGATGGTCTTTGGCGGCGCCCCGATCGGCGGGCTATTCGCGCCGGTCAGCGACGACCAGGCGGCCGCGGCCCTGGAGGCGGCGTGGACGGCAGGCATCCGCGCCTTCGACACCGCACCGCACTATGGTGTCGGCCTATCCGAGCAACGTATTGGACGGTTCCTGGACGGGCGGCCGCGCGCGGAATATGCCTTGTCCACCAAGGTCGGCCGCCAGCTGGTGCCCGCGGCCAGCGGCATCGAGGGCGCTGAAGGCTTCCACGGCACACCCAAACTGGCCCGCGTGCGCGACTACAGCCGGGACGGCGCTCTCTTCACGCTCGAGAGCAGCCTGCGGAGGCTAGGCACCGACCGGATCGACATTGCCCTCATCCACGATCCGGACGACCACGCAGAAAAGGCACTAGGCGGCGCTTACGTAGCCCTCGACCAGCTCCGCTCCGAGGGAACGATCCGGGCGGTCGGCGTCGGCATGAACCAGGCGCCGCTGCTGGAATGGTTCGTCGAGCGCGCCGACCTGGACTGCGTGCTGGTGGCCGGCCGCTACTCGCTGCTCGATACCGAGGCTGCGCACGGCCTGTTCCCGGCCTGCCAGCGGCGTGGCGTCGCGGTGCTCGCCGCGGGCGTCTTCAACAGCGGGATACTCGCCGACCCCCGCCCCGGTGCGACCTATGACTACGCACCCGCGCCCGCCGGCCTGCTGGATCGGGCACAGCGCATCCGCATCGTGTGCGCACGCTATGACGTGCCGATCGGGGCTGCTGCTATCCGGTTCGTGCTCCGCCACCCAGCCGTTACCGCTGTCGTTGTCGGGCGCGCGATGCGGCGGAGGTCATCGAGGATGTGACCTACCTGACCACGGCCGTGCCAGCGGAGTTGTTCGACGAACTGGCCGCTGAGCACCTGATATCGATGGCGGTGGACCGGTCATGATCGTCGACGCGCACCAGCACCTCTAGCGACCCTTGGCGTTATGAGGTCCACCGGGCATGGTCAGTCGCGGCCTCGACCGCATTAGTCGCCGGCTTGGTGCACTGCAGGGCTACCTACCGGAGTGGAGATGGTGCCGGATCGATTCTCGTAGCGAGCCGAGGCGAGACCAGGTGAACCGCCTGACGAGTCCCTCGTCGATGTCCGGGAGCCTGGAGTGGGCGAGGTGGTTGCGCAGGTCGTATAGGTTTGACCAGGTCCGGTCGGCACGTACGGGCTGCCCGGTGGCGGCGGTGTACGCGAGCGCCTCGTTGCCGACTGCGATCCACAGCCGGTGCAGAACCCAGCGGTAACGGGAATCCTGGTCGAACCGCGCAGCGTCGCCGTCATCACGCAACGCCGCGAGTTCGCGGAGCAGGGCGTCGAGTTCCAGCAGCGCGTGACGGTCCGGGCGGACGTCACTCACAGCGGCGTGGCGGCAACCAGGTCGGGGCTGACGTGCTGGTTGCGCAGCGCCCCGTCAGAGTAGACCGTGACCTCGGCGCCGAGCAGGTCCGCGGCCGCCCGCTGGAACTCGAACATGTCGAACAGATCCCGGTCATCCGCGAGATGCCCTCGCAGGCGCCCAGGTGAGGCGAAGGCCAAGACGGTGATCCCATGCCGGGCAGCCAGCTCGACTAGCTCGGCGGCGTGCGAGCGGACCTGCCGCTCGGTCGCGGGTGGCAGGTGCGCTGGCTCGGCAAGCGGCTGGCTCACGCGCCCAGCCTACCGGTCACAGGGTCAGCCTGGCGGCGGGCATAGCCCACCGCCAGGCGCCTTGACGGCCTGCCTCGCTACTGAGGCTTGTCCGCCTGGGTCACGCTCTAAGTGGCGGCCACTAGCTGCCCTGACTGCCATCAGGCGCGCGAACTCCTGAGCCCGGCTGGCTGCGCAGCCCGGGAACCAAAGCCATTCTCCCGGCAACGGAGACGGGCTGCTACCGTAGCCGTCTTTTCTAGCTGTCCCCGATCCTGACGCCATCGCCTTGAGCCTGATTACCGCAGGCCAGAGGGGCACCGGCGTTTTAGATACGTCGCGCCGTACCTGCTGTCAGCTGGCTCCGGAGAGACGCGATATCACTTGGCTAGTCACTTGATCTTGAAGATCAGAATCGAAACCGAAACCGAAAAACTTCGTTAAACTGGAGCCCCGTTACGGAATCGAACCGTAGACCTTCTCCTTA
>JBAPYC010000410.1:0-7041 GCA_049284535.1 Streptosporangiaceae bacterium | reverse complement strand
GGTGATCCCCGTCACCTACCTGGCCGGCATCAGCGCCGCCGGGGCCGCGCTGAGCCGGGACCTGCCGGGCGCGGTCCGGCTCCGGGTCCCGCTGGTCCTCGCCATCATGCACATGGCCTGGGGGGCTGGTTTCCTGACCAGCCCGGGCTCCCTGCACCGCCCGTTCGGCCCGAACCCCGACACGCATGTCGGGCAACGCCAGGATGCTGGGACGCCGGCCACTGCCGCCGGGAGAGAATAGATCATGGACTTCGACCTGGCGGGACTGCTCGCGGCCCATCGCACCGACGGCTATGAGCTCCACGGACGGTACCTGAACCCGCAGCAGCCCAAGGTGCTGCACACGATCGGCTTCGACAAGACCTACACCCGGGCCGAGGGTGCCTACCTGTACGACGCCGACGGCAACGCCTACGCCGACTTCCTGGCCGGGTTCGGTGTGTTCGCGGCCGGCCGCAACCACCCCGTCATCCGCTCGGCCCTGCACCAGGCATTGGACGCCGAACTGCCCGACTGGACCCAGTTCGACTGCGGGCCGCTGCCCGGCCTGCTGGCCGAGCGGCTGCTGGCCCGGGCGCCCGGCCTGGACCGGGTGTTCTTCTGCAACAGCGGCACCGAGGCGGTCGAGTCCGCGCTGAAGTTCGCCCGCTACGCCACCGGCCGCGGCCGGATCCTGTACGCCGACCACGCCTTCCACGGGCTGACCGCCGGGTCGCTGTCGGTGAACGGCTCGGCCGAGTTCCGCCGCGGGTTCGACCCGCTGCTGCCGGACGCCCCGATCCCGCTCGGCGACCTGGACGCGCTCGCCGCCGAACTCCGCCGCGGCGACGTGGCCGCGCTGATCATCGAGCCGATCCAGGGCAAGGGCGTGCACATGCCGCCGGACGGCTTCCTGACCGCCGCCGCGAAGCTGCTGCACGAGCACGGCGCCCTGCTCATCTGCGACGAGGTGCAGAGCGGGTTCGGCCGCAGCGGCAAGTTCTTCGCCTACCAGCACGAGGACGTCACCCCGGACATCGTCACCGTGGCCAAGGCCCTGTCCGGCGGGTTCGTGCCGGTCGGCGCGATGCTGGCCAAGGGCTGGATCTTCGAGAAGGTTTACTCCTCGATGGACCGGGTCATGGTGCACAGCACCACGTTCAAGGGCGGCGTCATGGCGATGGTGGCCGGCCTGGCCGCGCTGCAGGTGCTTGACGACGAGAACCTGATCGAGAACGCGGCCCGGACCGGCGAGGCCCTGAGCGCCGCGCTGACCGGCCTGGCCGGCAAATACGACGTGCTCGCTGACGTGCGCGGCCGCGGCCTGATGATCGGGCTGGAGTTCGGCAAGCCGTCCTCGCTGCGCGCCCGGACGAGCTGGAACATGCTGCAGAAGGCCCGGGTGGGCCTGTTCGCCCAGATGGTCGTGGTGGCGCTGTTCGCCCAGCACCGGATCCTCACCCAGGTCTCCGGCGACCACATGGAAGTGATCAAGCTGATCCCGCCGCTGATGATCGGCGACACCGAGGTCAAGCTGTTCACCGATGCCCTGGCCGAAGTGCTCGAGGACGCCAGCAAGGGCAGCGGCCTAATCTGGGGCTTCGGCCGCACTCTGGTCAAGCAGGCGGTCCGCGCCTGACACGGCCCCAGATCCGGACACGGTCCCAGATCCTGACACGGCCCCAGATCCTGACTGGGCCCCGACCCTGGCCCGGGCCCCCGCCCAGAGGGCCCGGGGCTGGAACAGGGTAAGCACGGTCACGAAGGCCAGGATCTTCGATACCACGTTGCACGTGTAGTAGACCGGCGTGGACGGATACCCGAACCCGGCCAGGGCCCAGACCGCGAAGACCACCAGCATCGCCGCGAACGCGAAGAAGGTGGCCCTGGTCAGCCTCACCATCGGTGACAGCGTCAGCAGCGCCAGCGTCATTATCTCGATCGCGAACAGGGGCGTGAAGAACAACAGCCGGTGCCCGGCCAGGTAGGGCGGATGGATCCTGGCGATGACGATGAGATCAAAGGGCAACTCGAAGATCATCGGAGCGGCCAGGGCGGCGATGGCGGCGCCCCATAGCCTGGCTGGCCATTCCTGCGGGCCGAGGATCGCGATGATGCCGAAGACGACGGCGACGGCGGTGAAGGTCACCGGCGCGATCGGGTCCGCCGACGGCACGTGCCCCAGGTGCGCCTTGTGCTCGTCCTGGACAATGGTTGCCACGCAGCCCAGGAACGCCACGATCGAGACCACCCAGATCGTGAGCATGACGTACGCCACCGTCTGCCCGGGCTGCCTCGCCCGGACCGGGCGGCGCAGCCGGCTTCCCGCGTAGACCACACCTGCCGCGATGGCCAGCAGCACCAGGGCGAGCGCTATCCGGCCGTCGCCCTCGTATCTGGTCCACGGGTCGAACCGAGTCATGTCCGATGCCCCTTTCCTCGGCTCGGGCCCGGGCCGTTCAGCTCCGCGCCGTTAGCTTCCGGCCTTCAGCCCTGGACCGCTTCTTCAGCCCTGGCCCGGGGATCGCGCGGTCAGCCAAGCGTCCGCGTCGTCCTCCGGTTCCGGCTCACCCGAGCCGTATGACGACAGGCCCAGCAGGTACCCAAAGCCGGCGACCGCCAGGATGGCCGCGAACGGCCACCACCAGGTCGCCTTGGCCGCGATCCCGGCGCACAGCCCCATAAAGGCGGCGATCACGGCGAGGTTGCAGGCCAGGGAGCGCGACTGCAGGCCGACCAGTTGCTGGCGCTCGTCCGCCCGGGAGCCGGCCAGCGCGCCCTCGTCGGAATCCTCGCCGCCCAGCCGGTAGAGCATGATCGCGCGGAGGACCGCCGCGATCGCGGCCAGGACCGCGGCCACCCGCCCATACAAGGCACCGTTCACCAGCCAGGCGGCGGCGAACAGCGCTCCCGCCAGCACCGCCCCGGCGGGCTTGCGCAGTCGCGGGGGAATGAAGGACATCATGAGCCCGCCTCCTCGTCCTCAGGGTCGAACATCTTGTCCACCGTCAGGTCAAAGAACCGCGCGATCGTGAAGGCCAGCGGCAGCGAGGGCAGGTACCGGCCACTCTCGATGGAGATCACCGTCTGCCGCGACACGCCCAGCGCCGCCGCCAGCTCGGCCTGGGAAAGACCGCGCAGCGTGCGCTGCTCCCGAACCCGGTTCCGCACAATGTAAAGCTAGCTTTACTCGGTTTCCGATGTCAAGCGACCTTTACTAGCGGGGCGCCCCCGCCTTCAGCCCTGAGGGCGGCTACTACGGGGTCGGCGCCGCCTCCAGCAGGGCCTCGGCCACGATCAGGTCCTGCGGGTAGGTCACCTTGATGTTGCGCTCGCTGCCCGCCACCACGTGCACCGGCACCTCGGGCAGGTAGCGCAGCACCACTCCGCAGTCGTCGGTGGGGGAGTAGCCCGGGTCGGCCGCGGCCCGCTCGTGCGCCAGCGCGATCACCGGCAGCCGGAAGCACTGCGGGGTCTGGCACCGCAGCAGCCCTTCCCTGGACGGCATCGAGACCATCACGCCGTCCTGCGTCACCACCATGGTGTCCGAGGCCGGCACCGCCACCCCGGCCGCCTCGTGCTCATCCAGCGCGGCCACGCAGTCCGCGATGATCCGCTGGTCCACCAGCGGCCGCGCCGCGTCGTGCAGCAGCACTCCGCAGTCCGCAAGGCCGCCCACCGCGGGCCCATCCACCCCGGCCCCGCCGGCTCCAGTGCCAGGCCCGCGCACCGAAGCCGCGATCGCCGCCAGCGCCGCCCGGACCGATTCCGGCCGGCTCGCCCCGCCCTCGATCACCGCGCTCACCTTGCCGAATCCCCCGCCGAACCCCCCGCCGGCCAGCATCTTCTCCACCGGCTCGGTGTACCCGTGGGCCATCACGACCAGGATCTCGTCCACCCCCGGCGCCGCCTGGAACGCGGCCACGCAGTGCTCGACCAGCGTCCGGCCGCCCAGCGTGAGCAGCTGCTTCGGCATCCCCGCGCCCAGCCGCTGTCCCACACCACCGCCGAGCACCACCGCCACGATGCGCATGAGCCGGACTCTACCCAACGCCACCCGGCGCCGCCCGCGCCCCCGAGGGGGACGGCGCCGGGCAATCCAGCGACCTCAGGAGCCCGGCAATCCAGCTACCTCAGGAGTAGTCGCGGAACGCGGGCCAGGCCTGCGCCCACGACGTCGTCAGCCCGGTGGCCAGGTAGACCGGCACACCCTGCTCGTCGTCGTCCACACCCAGCCCGTTCCAGTACGTCGCCACCTGGCGGACGTGCGCAAACTCGCGGTGCAGCAGGGCTGGGTCGACGTTGACCGCGATGGCCGAGGTGTCCGCGGCCGGCGGCGGCCCCCAGAGCCAGAAGTTGTTCGCACCGCTGTAAGCCCCCGGCAGCCCGAACCCCGCTCCGTACCGCGACACCGCCCCGGCCTCCCCGTAGTTCCCGGTCAGGATCGTCGTGTGCGCGCGCTCGGTGGCCGGCAGCGCGTCGTACTCCCGCGCCACCAGCGCGACCTGCTGCGGCCAGCCGATGGTCTCGGCCAGGTCGTAGTTGATCTTCTGCAGCGGCAGCGTGTGCAGCGCCCGGGCGGGCAGCGCGGACAAGCTGATCGGCGCGGCGACCAGCCCGCTAGCCAGCATCGCCGCGGTCAGCCACCCAACCGCCCGGCGCGGGGCCCGCCGCCCAGCCAGCCAGCGCTCCACCGGCACCGTGCCCGCCGCGAGCAGGAACGTGTACGCGCCGCCCGGGTAATACGCCTTGCCGCCGAGCACGAACTGCAGCACGATCACGGCCACACAGGCGATACCCAGCGGCCGGAACGCCCGCCCAGCCCGGTTCCGCAGCGACCACACCGCGCCGGCCACCCAGATCGGGACCAGCACCGGCCCGGTGAAGCCGAGCTGCGAGGGCCAGTAAAGCAGCCGGTTCTGCCCGGCCGAACCCTGCAGGGAATGGAACACCGCCAGGTTTGGCCAGCCGTTCATCGCCTGCCAGATGAGGTCCGGCGCGGCCAGCGCGGCCGCGATCACCACGCCGGCCAGCAGGTACCGGCTGCGCAGCAGGCCGCGCGCGTCTGGGCTCAGCCCGAACCCGGCCGCCATCGAGGCCAGCAGGAACGCGATGTTCCACTTGGCCTCGAGGCCGATCCCCGCGCACGCCCCGATCGCGAGCCACCAGCGCGGATCCCGGCTGGTCAGCAGGCGCACACCCAGGTACAGCGTGATCGTCCAGAACAGCAGATCCGGGGTGGAGGTGGTCAGCTCATGGCAGATGCCGAGGTACTCCCCGCAGGTCGCGATGGCCAGCGCGGCCAGCAGCTGGCCGGTCCGGCCCGCGCCCAGCGCCCGGCTCATCCCGGCGGTCAGCATCACCACCGCGGCCAGGACGAGCGCGGGCAGCACCCGGAACCCGACCAGCGTGCCGCCGCCGGCGAGTTCCGCCAGCCGGGCCAGCACCGGGGTGAGCGGCGGCTGGTCGACGTAGCCGAACGCCAGGTGGTGCCCGGCCGCGAGGAAGTAGAGCTCGTCCCGCACGTAGCCGTACCGCGCGCTGACCACCAGCTCCACGACGAATGCGGCCGCCGCGACCAGGGCGATCCAGGGCCAGGTCCGGCGCGTCGCGCCGTCTTCGCGAACCAGGTCCGCGGCTATCAAGGTGTCCATGCCGCCATAGTCCCTGGCCAGGCAGGCCGGGCACATCGGGCACGAAGCCGATATCCCGCCTCCCCCTTAAGACCGAGATACCGAACGGGCTGCCCTATCCCTCCGCCAAAGGTCGCACAAGCCAGCTCCCCCTCGCGGCCGATCCGCTGCCCGGGCCCCCCGCCGTACCATCGGGGCGTGACCCCAAAGCCGGCCCACCCGACGCCCCCGCCGACCGGCCAGTCAATGGCCGAGCCGACGCCCGCGTCAATGGCCGAGCCGGCAACTCAATCGACGGCCCAGCCAACGGCGCGGCTGACGGCCCAGCCGGCGACCCGGCTGACGACGCGGCTGGCTCGCCTCCCGCAGACGGTGACGACGCGGGTCGCTGCCCTGCCGCCCTGCCGCCAGATGCTGGTCCAGGACGCGGCGCTCGGGTTCGCGCTGGCCGCGGTCAACGTCTTCTCGGTGCTGCCGTACCACGGCCAGCTGCACCCCCTGCCGCTGGCGCTAATCCTGCTGGCGGCCCAGGGCCTGTTCCTGGCCTGGCGGCGCGTCTGGCCGGTGCCGGTGGCGATCGCCATCGGCGCGGCGCGGGTCGCCTACGACCAGATCGGCTTCGGTTACGCCCCGATCCCGCTCGGCCCGGCCATCGCGCTGTTCACCGTGATGGACCGCAGTGGCACCCTCTGGCGCTGGCTCACGGTGGCCGGCAGCGCGACCGGGCTCACGGTGTCGCTGCTCGCTCCGGGGCACCACGAGCCCTACGACGCCATCTACCAGACCATGATCCTCCTGACCGCCGCGATCGCCGGCCTGCTCGCCCGGGCCCGCCGCGCCACCATCTCGGCCGCCGAGAGCAGAGCCGTCCGGGCCGAGACCGAACTTGACTACCAGACCGCCCAGGCGGCCATGGCCGAGCGCACCCGGATCGCCCGGGAACTGCACGACGTGGTAGCCCACCACGTGAGCCTGATCGCCGTCCAGTCCGAGGCCGCGGCCGCGCTGATCGGTGACGACGGCCCGGAGCCGGTGCGCCGTTCGGTCGGGATCATCGGCGAGACAGCGCGCCAGGCCCTAACCGAACTCCGCCGCCTGCTCGGCGTCCTGCGCGCCCCTTCCGAGCGTCCCGAGACCGTGCCGTCCGCCTCGCTCGACGCCCTCGGCGACCTGCTCAACCAGGTCCGCGGGACCGGCCTCCCGGTAGAGCTTGAGGTCACCGGCACGCCCTCGACGCTGGCCCCCGGTGTCGACCTGACCGCGTACCGGATCATCCAGGAGGCATTGACCAACTCGATCCGTCACGCCCGCGCCGCCCAGGCCCGTGTCACCCTGGCCTACGAACCCAACTACATCACCGTCAGCATCACCGATTCTCCCCACCCACACCCCAAGACCAGCGCCGCCCCCGAGCCCAGCGCCGCCCCCG
>JBAPYC010000409.1:0-5818 GCA_049284535.1 Streptosporangiaceae bacterium | reverse complement strand
GCGCCCGCTACGCGGCCAGCGCGCCGCGGCTGTTCGCGGCCGCGGGCGAGCAGCGCCAGCTGCTACGCGAGGACCTGGCCCTGCAGACCGCCGAGGACGTCGCCGGCACCCTGGGGACGATGAAGGGCGTCATGATGAAGATCGGCCAGATGGCCAGCTACGTCGACGGCGGCCTGTCTCCCGCGGTCCGGCACACCCTGGCCCGGCTGCAGGACAGTGTCCCGCCGATGAGCCCGGGGCTGGCCGCGGCGGTGGTGGAGAAAGAACTCGGCGCGCCGCCGGAACGGGCGTTCGCCCGCTGGGATCCGCGGCCGATCGCCGCCGCCTCCATCGGGCAGGTGCACCGCGCGGTCACCCTCGACGGCCGCGCGGTCGCGGTCAAGGTCCAGTACCCGGGCATCGCCGAGACCATCGCGGCTGACCTGCGCAACGTCGCGCTGCTGCGCCGGATGCTGCGCATCGCCGCGCCGGCCCAGGACGTCGACGCGCTGCTGAGCGAGCTGCGGGACCGGATCGGTGGGGAACTTGACTACCGGCGCGAGGCCGCCAGCCAGCGCCTGCTGGCCGCCTACTACGACGGCCATCCCACCATTGCCATCCCCGGGATCGTCAGTGAGCTGTCCACCCGCAGGCTGATCACCAGCGAGCTGTCCGGCGGAGCCCGCTTCGCTGAACTGGCCGGCTGGCCTCAGCACGAGCGCGACCTGGCCGCCGAGACGATCTACCGCTTCACCTTCCGCAGCCTGTACGACGTGCGCGCCTTCAACGGCGACCCGCACCCGGGCAACTACCTGTTCCACCGCGGCGGCAAGGTCACCTTCCTGGACTTCGGGCTGGTCAGGCGCTTTACCCCGGCCGAACTGCAGCCGCTGATGCAGATGGCCCGCACCATCTGCGTCGAGCGCGACCCTTCAGGCTTCCGCGCCAGCCTGGAGAACGCCGGGTTCCTGCGCCCCGGCGCGCCGCTCAGCACCCAGGCGATCGTCGATCACCTGGCCGTCTTCTACGACACCATCCGCGAACCAGGACCGCTGACCATCACCAGCGACTACGCCTCCTCAGTCGTGCGCCGCTTCTTCGACGTGCGCAGCCCGGTCGCGCAGTACATCAGCGTCCCGCGACCCTATGTGATCCGCCAGCACATCAACCTCGGCCTGTTCGCGGTACTCGGCGAACTGTCCGCCACGGCCGACTGGCGCGCCATCTCCGAGGAAATCTGGCCTTTCGTCCGCGGGCCGGCCGCCACCCCGATGGGCGAGGCCGAGGCCGCGTGGCAGGCACGCCGCCAGGCGGCTGCAGCATGACAGCCCGAGCCGCTCTGCCGTGGGGCTCACCGCACCGGCCGAGCATGAGGCCACCTCGTTCGGATGAAATCTACTACCTGTATTAGTACAGGCCGGCTCTGGTGCGCCTTAAAGCACCCGGGCGCGATACCTGGCCCGGCGTGCCGACGGCTGCCTGACCCGGCCAGTGAAGGAGATCCCCGTGACCGCGACAACGCCCGGCCATCAGTTCCTGCCAGCAGGATTGCCGCTGCTGGCGGTCGGCAGCTGGCGGGTGGACCCGGCCCGATCGTATGCATCTTTTGCCGCCCGGGCCGTCGGCCGGCCCGTGCTCGGGCGCGTGCCGCTCACGGGCCGGGTGGTCATTACCGAGCCGATCGAGGAGTCCACCGCGCGGCTGGCCGCCAGGACGAGCGCCATCAGCACCGGGTCACCTCTGCTGGACCGGCTGCTGGCCGGGCCCGGCTTCCTGGACGCCGTGGCCTACCCGGAGATCAGCTTCCGGTCCGAGCTGCTGGCCTGGGTGCCGGCCGGATGGCGGACCGTCGGCTGCCTCAATGTCAGGGGCACCGAGCATGAACTGGCCTGCCAGCTCGATCTGCACCTGGGCGACACCCGGCCGGACGGCTCCCCGCGCATCCTTGTCGCCAGCAGCTGGGTCATCGACTCGAGGTGGATAACCAGCCAGCGGATCCCCGCACTTGGCCGCCGCGTCATGATGACGTGCTCATTTTCCCTCCAACCGGACACGTGAGCGGCCGGGACCGCGGGAGGCCGGTCGCCTCGGGCCCGGTGTGACGCACGTCGCACCCGTCGGCTCCGTCTGGCTGAACCGGCCGCGTCTCCTATGCGTGTTAGTAGATGAAAGTTAAACTACCGGCCCCGCTAAGGCACCAGGCCCGCGGGGACGGCCGGCGACAGGAGGAAACCAATGTTCGACCGTATCGCCCAATGGCAGCCGGATCAGGGCGCCGCCGCGACCGCGCGGGCGGTCACCGCGCTGGCCCTGGCCGCGCTCGCGGTAATCCACGTCGTGGACTTGCCGGGCACCCTGGGCCCGACCCCGCTGGTCGGCATCGGGTACCTCGGGATCATCGTCGGGTCGATCCTGATCGCCGGGGTGCTGATCACCCGGCCGCACTGGCTGGCCTGGTCCGCGGCCGGCGCCGTGGCCATCTCGGCGATGGGCGGATACGTCCTGACCCGCGGCCTGCGCGGAGGCTTCCTGGGCGATCACGGTGACGTCGGTAACTGGCACTGCCCGCTGGGCATCGCCGCGCTCAGCGTGGAATCGGTGATCATCCTGCTCGTCCTGCTCGCGGCGGCCGGCGCCTGGCACGCGCGGATCCACGCCGCGAGCCCGGCGGCGCACCAGCCTGTCGCGCGGCGTACGCCTGAATACAGCCGGCCCGCATGATCTGCCCTGGCCGCTAGACCCCCGCCCGGCGTACGGCCGGGCCCTGGAAGGAGTATTAAGATGCGCACGTCTCAGCCGGGCCCGCCCGGCCACGCTAACGCGGCCCCGTGGGTGCGGTGGCTGCTCCCAGCGGCGGTCGCGGCCGGCTTCGTGGCGCTGCTGGCCCTGCCGCGCGGCGCCGCCCCGGGCCCGCCGCTGAGTTATACCAAGTTCCTGGCCGATGTCGGCGCCGGGACGGTCCGCGCGGTCACCATCGGCCCGGCGGGCCAGGTCACCGGCAGCCTGGCCGGCGGCCACCCGTTCACCACCACCATCCCGGTCGCGCTCGGCGGCAATAGCCTCGCCAGTGACCTGGCCGCCCACCACGTGCAGGTCACTGCCACCGCCGCCACCATGTCCTCCTCGCTGGCGTCGATGCTGATCGGGCTGCTGCCGCTGCTGCTGTTCGCCGGCCTCATCTTTGTCGGCATCCGCGGCGTCAGCCGGCACACCGGCCGCATGGGCGGCATGGGCGGCCTGAACGGCATGACCAAGGCGAAGGCGCGGGTCATCGACGCCGAACGGCCGGCCACCCGGTTCACCGACGTGGCCGGGTACACCTCGGTGAAGACCGAGATCAGCGAGGTCGTCGACTATCTGCGCGACCCGGGCCCCTACCACCGGGCCGGGGCCCGCGGCCCGCGCGGCGTGCTGATGGCCGGGCCACCCGGCACCGGCAAGACCCTGCTCGCCCGCGCGGTCGCCGGCGAGGCCCACGTCCCGTTTTTCTCGGTATCGGGCTCGGGTTTCGTGGAGATGTTCGTCGGCCTGGGGGCGGCCCGGGTCCGGGACCTGTTCGAGCAGGCCCGCACCCGCGGGCCAGCGATCGTGTTCATCGATGAGATCGATGCCCTCGGCGCCCGCCGCGACCAGGGCGGCATGGTCGGCAGCGACGAGCGGGAGCAGACCCTGAACCAGCTGCTCGCCGAGATGGACGGATTCGAGGACTCCGGTGGGGTGGTGGTGCTGGCCGCGACCAACCGGCCGGACGCCCTGGACCCCGCGCTGCGCCGTCCCGGCCGGTTCGACCGCGAGGTCATCGTCCCGCTGCCCGACCGCGCCGAGCGCAGCGCCATCCTGGCCTCCCACGCCCGCGGCAAGAACCTCGGCCCAGACACCGACCTGGACCAGGTCGCCGCCGCCACCCCCGGATTCTCCGGCGCGGACCTGGCCAACCTGATCAACGAAGCCGCCGTCACCGCGGTCCGGGACGACCGCGCCACTGTCGTCGCCGCCGACTTCGACAGCGCCCGCGATCGCGTGCTGCTGGGCACCCGGCACAGCAGCCCGCTGTCCCCCGGCGAACTGGCCACCGTGGCCGTCCACGAGGCCGGCCACGCCCTGGTCGCCACGTTGTCCTCCTGCGCCGACCCGGTCAGCCGGGTCACCGTGCTGGGCGCGGGGCAGGCCCTCGGGCTGACCGAGATGCTCCCCGCCGACGACCGTCGGCTCTACGGGGAGCGGTACCTGGCCGACACCCTCGCCGTCCGCCTCGGCGGGCAGGCCGCCGAACGCCTGATCTGCGGCGAGGCATCGACCGGCGCCGCCGACGACCTGGCCTCCGCGACCGCCCTGGCGACGCAGATGGTCCGCGAGTACGGCCTCAGCGAGGCGATCGGTCCGGTCAGCTACAGCGGGCCGCCGGCCAGCCATCCCGCGCTCACCGGCCAACGCGGCTACTCCGAGCACACCCAGTGGCTGGTCGACCAGGAAGTCACCGCCATCCTGACCAGGGCCGAAACTCAGGCCCGCGACTTGCTCACCAGCCACCGGGACGCCCTCGCCCAGCTCACCGCCGCCCTGCTGGAACAGGAAACCGTCACCGGGGACCAGGTCCGCGCCCTCGCCTGGGCGTCCATGAGCACGGCGAGTGAACCACCATCTTCTACTAGCCGCGTTAGTAGATAGTGCACCATCAATACCTCAAGGAGCTAAAACCATGCGACACCCAAGGATCATCATCGCCAGCGTCAGCCTGGCCGCAGCGGCCGCCCTCGGCGGCGGCATCACCGCCGCCGCGGCGACTACCTCCCATGCCAGCAGCCAGCCCGCGGCCAGCCAGACCGCCGCAGCGACCGTGCGCACCGTGCAGGCGAGCGTCGGGGGCAAGACCGAGACCATCCTGGTCAACAGCCAGGGGCTGCCGCTGTACTACTACATGAACGACACGGCGGCGAAGTCGGTGGTCACCGGCGGCCTGGCGGCGCTGTGGCCGCCACTGACGTCCGGGTCACCGGCCGCCACCGGGCTGACCGGCAAGCTTGCCGCAGTCATGGACATCCACGGCGACCAGGTCGCCTACAACGGGCACCTGCTGTACACCTTCGCCGACGATCACGCCGGCCAGGTGACCGGCCAGGGAGTGCAGGGCTTTTTCGTGGCTACCCCCGGCCTGACGCCGATCGCCGGGTCCTCGACAAGCGGGTCCTCGACAACGGCTGGCCCGGCCCCGGCCGTTTCATCCGGCAGCGGTTACGGCTACTGAGGCGGCCAGGAGCCCTGGTTCGCTGGCTCCGTTCCTTCGGGCGGGTCCGCGGCCAGGGCCGCGGACCCGCCGAGGCCTAGGACAGGCAGACATGACACGCAGGAGCAAGAAGGTGGCCCGCATGGCGGCCGCAGGTGCGGCGCTGGCGGTGGTGGCCACCGGAGTGGCCGAACGGACTGCGCTAGCAGCCTCGTTTACGGTGCTTGCTCACCCGCACTGGATCTGGATCCCGGCCGCCGTCGGGCTTGAATCCGTGTCCATGGCCGCCTTCGCGGTCATGCTGTGCAGGCTGCTCGCGGCCGGCGGCGCCCGCGTGGGCGTCCGGCCGATGCTGGCCACCGCCTATGCGGCCAACGCGGTATCGGTCTCGGTTCCGCTGGCCGGACCCGCCCTGGCCACGGCCTTCACATTCCGCCGCTTCACCCGGCAGGGCGC
This sequence comes from Streptosporangiaceae bacterium, assembly GCA_049284535.1. GTDB lineage: Bacteria > Actinomycetota > Actinomycetes > Streptosporangiales > Streptosporangiaceae > Palsa-504. The sequence continues at coordinate 159 of JBAPYC010000409.1, read as the reverse complement.
GGATGCCCCGCTGGCCGGCTGGTCGCTGCTGGCCGGCGGGGTAGTGTCCTCCGCTGCGGCGGCCCTGGTCGCGGTGGGCGGAGGGCTGGCGTCCGGGAACATCCTGGTCACCGCCGTCACCGTTCCCGGCGGCGTGCTCGCCGTCGCCGTCCTGGTGGT
>JBAPYC010000408.1:0-1544 GCA_049284535.1 Streptosporangiaceae bacterium | reverse complement strand
CGCCACCCGCGTCCCGCCGCCGGCGATGGGCCGGGTCCTGGGCCTGGACCGGGCGCCGGAAGTCAAGACGATCCGCCGCAAGCTCGGCGAGCTCGCCGCGGCCGGCCAGGCCGCGGACCTGATCATGGCGCTGGCCCGGCGGCACGCCGCCGCCCGCCCCCAGGCGCTGGGATTCCTCTACGTCGACGGGCACACGCGTGCCTACTACGGCACCCGGACCGTGCAGAAGACGCACATCGCGCGCCTGAAGTTCCCCGCCCCGGCCACCGCGGAGACCTGGGTCACCGGCCAGGACGGGGAGCCCGTGTTCATGGTGGTCGCCGAGCCGTCGGAGTCCCTGGCCGGGGAGCTGAAGCGGCTGCTCCCGCAGTTGCGGCAGGTCGTCGGCGAGGGGCGGCGCGTGACGGTGTGCTTTGACCGGGGCGGCTGGTCCCCGGCCCTGTTCGCCGACATCACCGCGGCCGGGTTCGACCTGCTCACCTGGCGCAAGGGCCCGGCCTCCGACGTCCAGGCAGACGCGTTCACCACCATCACCTGCGCCGATGACCGCGGCCGGGAGCATGAGTACGACCTGGCCGACACCACGATCACGCTGACCATCCGCGAAGGGCCGCGCAAGGGGCAGACGGTCAGCCTGCGGCAGGTCACCCGCCGCGTCCCGGCCCGGCACGGCACCACCCGGCAGATCCACGCGCTGACCTCCCGCACCGACCTGGACGCCGGGGAAGTCTGCTGGCGGCTGACCTCGCGATGGCGGGAGGAGAACTACTTCCGCTACGCCCGCACCCACTTCGCCCTGGACGCCCTGGACTCCCACGCCGCCGCCCCGGACGACCCCGGCCGGAAAGTCCCCAACCCGGCGAAGAAAGCCGCTGCCGCCCAGGTCCGCCACGCCGAGATCCTCGCCGCCGCGGCCGGGACCCAGCGCGACGCCAGCCTCGCGGCGCTGCGTAACCCGGCACCCGGCCAGCCGGTCACCATCACCAACCAGATGATCAACGCCCTGGACGCCCCGGTCGAGGCCGCTCACCGCGAGCTGGAGGCAGCCCAGGACGCCGCGGCAGCCGTCCCCGCCCGCATCCGCCTCGGCGAGATCGCCCCGGACATGGTCCGCCTCGAGGCCGAGGTCAAGCAGATCACGCACGCTATCCGGATGGCCGCCTATAACGCCGAGACCACCCTGGCCCGGGCGCTGGATGGCCACTACGCCCGCGCCGGCGACGAGGCATACGCGCTGATCCGCGAAGCCCTCACCGCCTCCGGCGACATCTGCCCTGGTAACGGCCAGCTGCTCATCCGGCTCGACCCGCTCACCGCGCCCCGGCGGACCCAGGCACTGTCCGCCCTCTGCGACCAGCTCAACCAAGCCAAGGCCTGCTACCCGGGCACCGATCTCGTTCTGCGCTACGAGGTCAAACCCCACCCTGGCATTGCATGAAATACCTCTCTACGTCAGGAGTCCTGAAGCACAGAGGTGCGCATCGGGCGCCTTCGCCATGTCGCACGGCTCACGAAGGAGGAACGAATGCCATGACCGCCTATTG
>JBAPYC010000407.1:0-4616 GCA_049284535.1 Streptosporangiaceae bacterium | reverse complement strand
GCTTGCCGGCGTGTGCGGCCTGCCACTCGATCCGGCCGGGCAGCCCGCGCTCGTTGGCCTCCGCCGCGACCTGGGCCAGCAGGTCCGCCTTCCGGGAGGAGATCATTACCTGGGCCCCGGCGGCGGCGAACGCCTCGGCGATGGCCCGGCCGATGCCGCGGGACGCCCCGGTGACCAGGGCGTTCCGTCCGGCGAGCACGTTCTCGGTCATGGCGGCGGTCAGCTCTCCCGGTATTTGGCCAGCTCGTGACGGGCCACCGTACGCAGGTGCACCTCGTCGGGGCCGTCGGTGATGCGCAGGGCGCGGGCCGTGGTGTACATCCGGGCCAGAGGGAAGTCATCGCCCACCCCGGCCCCGCCATGCGCCTGCAAGGCGCGGTCGACCACCCGGTGAGCTACGTCCAGCGCGGCGACCTTGATCGCGGCGACCTCGGTCCTGGCCGCCTTGTTCCCTCGGGTGTCCATCAGCCAGGCGGCCCGCAGCACCAGCAGCCGGGCCTGCTCGATCTCGATCCGGCTGCGGGCGATCCACTCCCTGATCACGCCCTGGTCGGCCAGCGGGCCGCCGAAGGCCACGCGTGACAGCACCCGGCGGCAGAGCGCCTCCAGAGCCCGTTCGGCCATCCCGATGGCGCGCATCGCGTGATGGACCCGGCCCGGCCCCAGCCGGGCCTGGGCGATGGCGAAGCCGCCGCCCTCGGCGCCGAGCAGGTTGGCCGCCGGGACCCGGACGTCGGTGAACTGCACCTCGCCGTGGCCTAGCTGGTCGGTGTAGCCGAACACGGGCAGGTTGCGCAGCACGGTGATGCCCGGGCTGTCGGTCGGCACCAGGATCATGGACTGGCGGCGGTGCGGGGGCCCGGCGGAGTCGGTGCGGCCCATGAAGATCATGAGCTTGCAGGCCTTGTTCAGGATGCCGGAGGTCCACCACTTGCGGCCGTTGAGCACGTAGCTGTCGCCGTCCCGGGCAATGGTCGCGGTGATGTTGCTCGCGTCCGAGCTGGCCACGGCGGGTTCGGTCATCGCGAAGCAGGACCTGATCGTGCCCTCGAGCAGCGGGGTGAGCCACTGGCCGCGCTGCTCGCCGGTGCCGAAGAGCGCCAGCAGCTCCATGTTGCCGGTGTCGGGAGCCGAGCAGTTCATCGTCTCGGACGCGATCATCGAGCGGCCCAGGAGCTCGGCCACCGGCGCGTAGTCCAGGTTGGCCAGCCCGGCACCGTAGGCCGGGTCGGGCATGAACAGGTTCCACAGGCCGCGGGCCCGGGCCGCCGCCTTCAGCTCCTCCATGACGGGCGGCTGGCTGTGCGGGTCACCAGAGGCGGCGAGCTGGCTGGCGTAGACGGATTCGGCCGGGTAGACGTGGCTGTCCAGGAAGGCCGCCACCTCGCCGGTGAGCTGGCGGGATCGTGCGGAGAACTCGAAATCCATCAGGCTCCTCACGCATGCGTCGGCCAGCTGGTTTCCCGGCGGGCACGGCCGGCCGGAGCGGCACCGCGCCGCCCTGCCTGTCGGCCCTGCCTATCTGCCCTGCCGCCCATCTAACCGAAACTTGATTTCGACGTCAAGTTCGACTAACGTCACATGGCATGGCGCGAACCCGGGCCGACGACCGGCTCCCGGCGGGAGCCTCGCCCCGGCCGCCGGATCAGCTGAGCGAGCGCGGGCGCCGGACCCGCCAGTCCCTGATCACCGCCGCCCGCCGGGTCTTCGAGCGGGACGGCTTCATCAACGCCCGCATCACCGACATCGCCGAGGAAGCCGGCGCGGCTCACGGTACCTTCTACACCTACTTCGACTCCAAGGAAGCGGCGCTGGAGGCGGTGATCATGCAGCTGGAGGCCGAGCTGCTCGGCTCCGGCGCAGCGCGGTATACCGGCACGCGGGCCGACCGCGACCCGGTGGCCGCCCTCCGCGAGGCCAACCGGCGCTACCTGACGACCTACCAGGCCAACAGCAAGCTGATGGTGATCTGGGAAAACGTCGCGACCATCATTCCCGAGATGGGCGACATGCTGCGCCAGGCCAAGACGGCGTTCGTGGAGCGGGCGGAGAAGTCGATCCGCGGGCTGCAGGAGGCGGGGCTGGCCGCACCGGGGATCGACCCGCGCTACGCCGCGCACGCGCTGACCGGCATGGTCAGCCGGTTCGCCTACACCTGGTGCGCCCAGGGCGAGGACTTCGAGCTGGACAAGGCGGTCGACGAGCTGACCGGCCTGTGGGCCCGGGCCCTCGGGCTGACGGAGGCTTGGCCGGCCGGGACCGGGCCAGCAGAGACCAGATCGGCAGAGAGGAGCACCGGGTGAGCGGGATCTGCGCTGGCCGGGTCGTCGTCATCACTGGCGCCGGCCGCGGCCTGGGCCGGGCTCACGCGCTGTGCTTCGCCCGGGAAGGTGCCCGCCTGGTCGTCAACGACAGCGGCGTCGAGGTGGACGGCACCGGCGGTGACCACGGGCCGGCCGACGAGGTGACCGCTGAGATCGTGGCCATGGGCGGCGAGGCGGTGGCCAGCTACGAGGACGCGGCCAGCTGGGACGGCGCGGCCCGCTTGGTCGAGACGGCGGTGAACACCTTCGGCGGGCTCGACGTCATGGTCTGCAACGCCGGCATCCTGCGCGACCGGATGATCGTCAACATGACCGAGGACGAGTGGGACGGGGTGATCCGCACCCATCTGCGCGGCCTGTTCGCCCCGGCCAGGCACGCCGCCGCCTACTGGCGGGGCCGGGCCAGGGCCGGTCAGGTCAACGACGCCCGGCTCATCTGCACCTCGTCCCCGTCCGGCCTGTACGGCAACCCCGGGCAGTCCAATTACGGCGCGGCCAAGGCCGGCATCGCCGCGTTCGCGATCATCACCGCGACCGAGCTGGCCCGGTACGGCGTGACGGTCAACGCGATCGCGCCGGGCGCGATCACCCGGATGACGTCGGGGCTGACGGTGCTGGACGGGGCCGGCGGCCCGGCCGCCGAGGAGCTGGCGCCCGACCGGGTCTCGCCGCTGGTGGTCTGGCTGGGCAGCGACCAGTCGCGGGACATCACCGGCCGGGTCTTCAACATCTGGGGCAGCGAGCTGAGCGTGGCCGAGGGCTGGCACGCAGGCCCCGGGGTGCAGCATCCCGGTGGCTGGCAGGCCAGTGAGCTGGGCAAGGTCGTGCCGGACCTGGTGGCCCAGGCGGCCCCGGGTTCCGACATGTGGGGCCGCCCCGTCGTGGCCGGGGACGCTGGCTAGGCGCCGCCGGCCGCCACCTGGTCCCTGATCACGAAGCGCTGGATCTTGCCCATCGAGTTGCGCGGCAGGTCGTCCCAGACCTGGACCTCCCGCGGGCACTTGTACCCGGCCAGCCGGGACCGGCAGTACGCGGTGACCTCGGCCGGGTCGACGGCGGCACCGGGCTCGGGCACCACCACGGCGACGACCACCTCACCCCAGCGCGGGTCCGGCCTGCCGACCACGGTCACGTCCCTGACCTGCGGGTGGCTGATCACCACCCGCTCGACCTCGGCCGCGTAGACGTTCTCGCCGCCGGAGATGATCAGGCCGTTCTTGCGGTCGATGATCCGCAGCCGGCCGTCCTTTTCCAGCACCCCGATGTCGTCCGAGCGCAGGAAGTCCCCGGTCCAGGCGGCGGCCGTGGCCTCGGGCCGGTTCAGGTAGCCGGAGAATTGCGCCACGGTCTTGACCGCGACCTCACCCTGCTGCCCGGGCGGGCACGGCCGGCCGTCCGGGTCCAGGATGGCGATCTCGCAGCCCAGCGTCGAGTAGCCGACGGTGCCGTCGGCCACGGTGTCGGGGTACTTGAGCTCGTCGGTGGCGAAACCGCCCTCGGTCCATCCGTAGGTCTCGGTGATCCGCGCGTTCGGGAACATCTCGAACGCGGCCCCCAGCGCCTCCGGTGTCACCGAGGCGGCCGCGGTCATCATGGCTCGCATGCTCGCCAGGGCCGGGCGCCCGCGCCGCTCCCACTCCTCGATCATCATGGCCGTCATCGACGGGACGAGGAACGCGGTCGTGCACGTCCCGGCGAACTCCTCGCACGCCTGGCCCGCGTCGAAGCTGGGCATGATGCGCACGTGGCCGCCGATCATCAGCGTGCCGAAGGCGAAGCTGCAGTAGGACATGTGGAACAGCGGGCCCGGGACCAGCATCACGTCGTCCCAGCGCAGGCCCAGCTGCCAGCCCCAGCGCATGGTGTTGATCAGCCAGGTGTCGTTGCTCATGGCCGCGCCCTTGGGCGTGCCGGTGGTCCCGGAGGTATAGAAGACGGCGGCCATCCGGTCCCCCGCGGCCGGGTCGGCCACCGCGGGGTCACGCAGCTCGCCGGGGGTGGGCAGGGTCGCGGTATCGGTCACGGCCACCGGGTGGTCCGCGGCGGCGGCCACCGCCCGCGCCGTGGGCAGCAGGTCGCCGCCCGAGCAGATCAGGGCCGCGCCGGAGTCGTTGACGATGTGCGCGATCTCCGGCTCGGCCAGCCGGGTGTTCACCGGCACGATCGCGCAGCCGGCCACCTGCCCGGCCAGGTAGAGCAGCAGGGCGTCGGTCCCGTTGGCCAGCAGGGTGGCCGCGACCGGGCCGTGCGGTCCCGGCGGTACCTCCCGCAGCGCGTCGGCCAGGGCCGAGA
>JBAPYC010000406.1:0-18251 GCA_049284535.1 Streptosporangiaceae bacterium | reverse complement strand
CTACGAGGCTGGGCGGGCGGTGGTGCGGGTGCGGGGGGCGGGGGCCTGGGTGGTCGTGCGGGGGCGGGTGCCGGCGCGCAGGACCAGCATGGTCACGTCGTCGATCAGGTTGCCGGTGCTGAACTTGAGCATGGCGCTGCGCATGGCGGCGAGCAAGTCGGCGGGTTTCTCGCCGGCCAGGCCGGCTAGCTCGTCGGACAGCCGGTCCTGGAAGTAGGTGTTGTCCGCGCCGCGGGCCTGGGCGACCCCGTCGGTGTAGAGGAACAGCACGTCGCCGCGGTCCATCAGCAGGTCCTGGGTGGCGGCCTCGCCCTCGGGGAACAGCCCGAGGGGCAGCCCGCCGCCGTTCAGCATGCTGACCCGGCCGTCGGAGCGCAGCAGCATGGCCGCCGGATGCCCGGCGCTGCCCACGATCACCCGGAGCTGGTTTCCGTCCCAGCTCAGGTGGGCGATGTTGGCCGTGACGAAGCCGCCGTCGATGCCGCCTACCTCGGCCAGCACGATCTCGTTGGCCAGCGCGAGCACCTCGGCCGGGTCGTCGTGGCGGCGGGCCAGGACCCGGATGGCGTGCCGGGCCGCGGCGGTCACGGCCGCGGCCTCGTCGCCCTTGCCGCACACGTCCCCCACGGCCAGGCCCCAGCCGCTGGGGGTCTGGTAGACGTCGTAGAAGTCGCCGCCGACCTCCAGGTCCTCGGCGCTGGCCAGGTAGGTCGCGGCGATCTCCAGGCCAGGAATCTCCGGCATCTTCCTGGGCAGCACGCTGGCGTGCAGCGCGTCGGCGGTCTCGGCCCGGCGCCGGAACGTCCGGTCCACCCGGATGGCCAGTGCCATCTGCTCGCCCAGCTCCTCCATCAGGGCCAGGTCGGCGACCTTGAAGTGCCCATCGGCGGAGCGCCGGACCAGGGTGAGCACGCCATAGCGGTTGTCGCCGTCAGCCAGCGGCACGGAGAGCACAGAGCTGGCGTCCAGCTTGCTCAGCAGCGGCTCGCCGTCCATGCTCACGCCGATGACCTCGGGGTCCTCGGCGTGGGCCATCAGGGTCGGCCGACCGGACTCGTGCACCGTGCACGGTACCGAGCCGGGCGGCGGGTCAACCGCGGCCAGCAGGCGGGTCAGCTCGGCCAGCCCCGGGTCGTCTGGGCCGGTCACGAACTGGCGCCGGACCCGGTGCCGGCGCTCGATGTCGACGATGACCCAGGCGGTCAGCTCGGCGGCGATCAGCCGGGCACAGCGCTGCAGCATCCGGGACTCGCTGAAGCCCTCGTTCTCCAGCAGCAGCCGGGCCACCGTGGTGACCAGGTCAAGCCGCCGGGTGACGGCCTGCACGGCGCCGAGCCGTTCGGGGGTAACGGGTTCCTGCTCGTCCGGGGCATTCCCGGCGGCTCGGCGCGCGCCAGCCTTGGGACCGGCAGAATCGCGGGCGGCGGCCTCGCGCACGGCGGGGTCGCGGACGCCGGGGTCGCGGACGGCGGGGTCGCGGACGGTGACCATCAGCGGGTCGGCTTCGCCGCGGACCACGACCCGGCCGATGACCAGCTCGCACGGCACCAGGCCGTGCTCGGCCACCAGGCTGCACCGGACCGTGCGCTGCTTGCCGGTCCGGGCTACCGCGGTGAGCTGGGAGTTGACCGCGGCCCGCGAGGGCCCGTGGACGAAGACGGTGAATGGCCGGCCGGTAGCGTACCCGGGCCTGGCCCCGATCAGGTCGCCGGCGGCCCGGTTGACCCGCTGGACCGTGCCGTCCCGGGTGATCAGGAACAGCGGGACGGGCGCGTCCTGAAAAGCGGCCCGGAGCAGGCCGCGCTCGGTGTTGTCGCTGCCGCCCGCGCCATCATGGTCGCCAGGCTGGCCCGCACCGGAACCGGTCCCGGCCTCGCGGAGCAGGTCGATGGCCGCTTCGAGTTCGGTGAAGGCGGCGTCGAGCATGCCGCCTGGGTCGGCGCCCCGGGACCGGGCCGCCTGCTGCAGGGCGGCGTAGCGCGCCTCGAGCTCGGCGACCTGGCGGGTGGTCCCGTCCGGTTCTGGCGTGGTCATGGCGGCTTACTCCGGCACACGCCGCAAGGCGATCATGGCCACGTCGTCTTCCCGCGGGCCGAACACGGACATCAGGTGGTTGGCGAAGGCCTCGATCTCGGCCGCGCTGGCGTCGGCGGCTGCCATCCGCAGCTTCTCCAGATTGTCATCCAGGAACACGCCCCGGTCCTCGACCAGGCCATCGGTCATCAGGAGCATGGTGCCTCCCAACGGCAAGTTCGTCGTCTCGACGTGCGGCTCGTGGACGGACAGGCCGAGCAGGAGGCCTCCTTCCCCACGATATGCCGCGTCCGGCCCATCGACCAAAAGGACCGGCATGTGCCCGCAGTTGACGATCAGCAGATCGCCGGAGGCCAGGTCCAGCTCGACCAGGCACAAGGTGGCGATGATGCCCGGGTGATAACGGGTCAGGACCTGGTTGACGAGGCCGGTGATGGCCACCGGCGAGTGTCCCTCGACCGCGAAGGCGCGCAGCGCGTGCCGGAGCTCGCCCATGACCGTGGCCGCGTGCAGCGAGTGGCCCTGGACGTCCCCGATGGCGACCAGGATCTTGTCCCGGCGATGCAGCGCCTCGTAAAAGTCCCCGCCGACCTCGGCCTGGTCGCTGGCCGGGATGTAGCGGGAGGCCATGGCCAGGCCAGGTACCTGAGGCAGCCCGGTCGGCAGGAAGCTGCGCTGCAATTCCAGCGCGACCAGGTGCTCCTCGGCGTAGGAGCGCAGCGCCTCGACGGCCAGCGCGACCGCCTGGACGAACTGGCGCAGGACCTGCCGCTCCTCCTCGCCCGGCACGCCTTCGAGCGTCAGGGCCAGCGCCACCGGCGGCCGGCCCGGTTTGGTCCGGGCCGCGGCCAGGCAGACGTCACCGCGCAGCGTGGTATCCGGGACCACATTCTGCCAGGCGCCGGCCACGACCGTGACGGCTGCATTGGCCTCGCCGTTGAGCACCAGCCCGACCACCCGGTCCACCAGGTCGGCGGGTCCGCCGCGCTGCACCGTCTCGGACCCGGACGGGAGCGCCGACGTGCGGCGGACCTGGCCGTCAGGCATCTGGTGGATCAGCACGGCGTGGACACCGAAGATGCGGGCGGCGCCGAACGCCGCAGCCCGGGCCAGCCCGTCGAACGTGTCGGCGGCGTTGACGGCCAGGGTGGCCCGGGTCAGCGCGGTCAGCATCGACGCGGTCTGCTCGGCCCGCTGCCTGGCCCGGTAGTAGCGCAGCACGGCCACCACCACGGCCAGCAGCTCCTCGGGTTCGGAGGGGTCGGTCAGGTAGGCGTCAGCGCCCTGAGTCAGGCCGTGGGCGCGGTCGGCGACGGCGACCGCCGTCGCGGAGACCTGGATGACCGGGATGGCCGCGGTCCGCGGGTCGGTCTTGATCTGGCGGCAGACCTCGTAGCCGCTGATGTCGGGCAGGTTGACATCGAGCAGGACCAGGTCGGCTGAGGGGGCGAGCTCGAGCGCCTCGCGGCCGCTGCCGGCCTCGATCACGGTGTGCCCGGCTCGCCGCAGCCAGGTGTGCAGGAGGTACCGCTTGGCCAGGTCGTCGTCGACCACCAGCACGGTGGCCGAGGAGTCGGGCAGCACGGGCAGGCCGTCCTCGGGCGTGGGTCGGCTGCCGGCGGGAGGGCCCGCGGGGGCGTCGGTCATGGCGTGCTCCCGAATATGCCGCGGAGGGTGAACTCCATCCGTTCCCTGGTCAGCTCGTCCTTGCGCAGCATTGCCGCCGCCCGCGGCGGCGCTGCCACGTCAGCGCCCGTGATGATGACCGCGGGCACCGAGGCGGGGAGCCGGGTCAGCAGCGTACCGCCGTCCATGCCGGGCATGCGCATGTCGGCCAGCACGAGATCGACGTGGGTCCCGGCCAGCACCTCCAGGGCCTGAGCTCCGTCGGAGGCCTCCAGGATCTGCCCGGCCAGCCCGGACAGCAGGCCGGTGACCACCTGCCGGAAGGCCGGGTCGTCGTCGGCCACGACCACGGTGCCGACGGCCGGGGTCTGGTTGGGCAGGCTGAGCACGACCGTGGTCCCGGTCCCGGGCTCGCTGGCCAGCCGCAGCTCCGCGCCCAGGATCCGGGCCAGCCGCCGGGCGTACGGCAGGCCGAGCCCGGTACCGCCCCGGCCGGTCCCGGGCACCTGGTAGAACTCCTCGAAGACGTGCTCGTGCAGGCCGGGCGGGATGCCGATGCCGGTGTCGGTCACGGTGATCTCCAGCCGCGGGCCGGCTACCCGGACGGTCAGCCGCACCTCGCCGCGGTCGGTGTACTTGATCCCGTTGGACAGCAGGTTGCGCAGGATAGACGTCAGCGCGACCTCGTCGGTCAGCAGCGTATTGGGTGCGCCGTCGTCGCTGACGATCACCTCGACCGGCTTGCCCTCGGCCATCGGCCGGGCCAGCCCGCGCAGCCGGCCGAACAGCGCCCGCAGGTCGACCTGCGCGGGATCGGTGTGCAGCCGCCCGGACTCGGCCTTGGCCACGTCGAGCAGGTCGTTGACCAGGGTGAGCAGCACCGTGCCGGAGTTCTTGATCAGCTCGACCTGATACAGCTGCTCGGAGTCGAGCGGGGTGCTGCCGGGACCAGGTTCGGCCAGCAGCCGGGTCAGCCCGATGATGGAGCTCAGCGGGGTGCGCAGCTCGTGGCTGACGTTGGCCCAGAACCGGTCCTTGGACTCCGACGCGGCCCGCAGCCGCTGGGAGGTCTCGTCCAGCTCGGCGTACAGCGCCACCACGCCGCGGTTGGTCTGCTCCAGCTCGGCGGACAGCTCGGTGTACAGGGCCATGACGCCGCGGTTGGTCTCCTGCAGCTCGCCGTTGAGCAGCAGCAGCTGCTCCTTCTGCTTGCGCAGGTCCTCCAGCGCCGAGATCAGGTCCTGGTTCTGCCGCCGGAGGTCGTCCAGCGCGGACTGCGGGTGCGCCGCAACCAGCTGGGCGCTAACCGCCAGCAGGTCGGGCTGGACGCCGCCCGGGCGCCGCTTGGTCATGCGCACCACCTCGCCGCTGGCTGTGACCTGATCCATCAGCCGGGAGGCCGCGAGTACCCCGTCGGCGGGCGGCGGGCCGTCCAGGGTCACGGTCAGCACCAGCTGGGCCGGTTCGGCGCCGAAGGTGATGACGGCGGTCCGCCCGGCGGTGACGGCGCTGCGGCTGACCTCGCTCAGCGCGGTGGCCACCCGGACCTGGTCCTGCGCGTCCAGGCCCAGGCTGGCGGCCAGCCCACGGCCGAACTGCCGCGCGGCGAAGACGCCGGCCAGGTCCCGGACCTGGAGCCGGGCGAGTTCGGTGGGACTGTTCATGGGATGAGGACCAGCACGCCGGCGTCGTCGCGGTGGATGCCCGCCTGGCCCAGGAGGGTGGCGGCGATGAGCAGTGGGTCCCGGCCGTTCAGGCCGGGCAGGGCGGCGGCTTGCCACCGGCTGCTGATGCCGTCGGAGTGCAGGATGACGGCCGCGCCGGGCGGGACGTCGTAGGTGAACTGACGGAACGAGCGGGCCTGGTGCCCGGCGATCCCGGGTACGGAGAGCATGCTCTTGCGGGCGCCATGGTGCAGCACGCAGGCGGCGATATTACCCAGCCCGGCGTAGTGGGCCACCGGCCCGGTGATCTGCACGATGCCGACGGCCCCACCGCGGGTGCCGTTCATCCGCCGGTGCACCCGCTCGAGCAGCGCGGCCGGCTCGGCGGCCGGGTCGTCCAGGACGGCCGCCACCCCTTCGGCGGCGGCCACGGCGGCCAGCGGGCCGTGCCCGAGCCCGTCGCACAGCACCGCCGTGGTGACCTCGCCCGTGCTGGTGTGGCCAGCGCTGGTCTGGCCCGTGCTGGTTTGCAAGGTACTGGTTTGCACGGCCGCGTAGACGTCGCCGCATTCGTGCTCGCCGGTAATCGGCCGGGTCAGGCCGGCGAAATGAGGCGAGGCCGGGCCGGCGCTGGCTGACCCGGCGCTGGCTGACCCGGCGCTGGGCTCGGGCCGGAACCGGGCGACCAGCGCCGTGCCGTGGTTGGGTACCGAGTACAGGTCGCAGAAGTCGGCCAGCCGCCGGATCGCGCCCAGCCCGATACCCAGGCTGCCCGCGGTGGAGTGCCCGTCCCGCATGGCCGCGTCCACGTTCGCCAGGCCGGGCCCGGCGTCGATGGTGACCAGCTCGATCCCCGGGGCCGTCTCGTCCCGGTTGACCCGCAGCAGCAGCGAGCCGGCCCGGGCGTGCTTGTGCAGGTTGGAGGCGGCTTCGGTGACGGCAAGCGCCAGCTGGTCGGCGCGGGCGGACGGGAACTGCAGGCGGCTGGCCATGGTCGCCGCGGCGCTGCGGCAGGCGCTCACCGCGCTCGCGTCCTCCACCCCGAGCCAGCGCATGTCCTGCGGAGTGGGCGCCGTCAGCGGCCAGTTCACCGGGGGCCCGTTCAGCGCGACCACTTGGTGACCACGACGCTGGTGCCGCTCCCGGACTTGGAGGTCAGCTCGAACTCGTCCACCAGCCGCCGGGCACCCGACAAGCCCAGGCCGAGGCCGCTGCCGGAGGTCCAGCCGTCGGTCAGGGCCAGGTCGATGTCGCCGATGCCAGGCCCTTCATCCGCGAACTCGATCCGGACGCCGCCGCGGCCGTTGACAGAGGTGACGACCTCGAGCCGGGCCGTGCCGCCACCCCCGTGGATCAGCGCGTTACGGGCCAGCTCACTGGCCGCGGTAACAAGCTTCGTCTGATCGACCAGGGAGAGGCCGCTTCGTTCGGCCACCACCCGTACCTGCTGCCGGACGCGCACCACGTCATCGCCGGACCGGATCGGCAGCTCCTCCATAAGGACTTTCCGCTCAGCAGCTCCAGGCCCTTCTCGGCGTTCAGGGCAGTGCGGACGCCGCGCAGCGACAGCCCGAGCTCAGTGAGGGTGATCGCGACCGCCGGGCGCATGCCGACCAGCACCGTCTCCGCATCGAAGAGCCGGGAGATGGAGCCGATCATGGTCAGCATCCGGCCAATGAACGAGTCCACGATCTCGACCGCGGTGATGTCGATGAGCACACCGCGGGCGCCGGTGGCGGCGAGCTCGTCGGCCACGTCCTCCTGCAGCCGCACGACGCTCTCGTCCTGCAGGTCGATCTGGATGGAGACGAAGAGCGTCGTCCCGATCTTCACGATCGGCACACGCTCCATCAGGCCAGGCCCGGCTGGCCTGCGGCGCGGCCCGGTGTGTGCCCGGCACCCGCCTGACCACCACGGCGCAGCGCATAGGCCAGCGCGTCGGCCAGGGTGGCCTTGGTGGCGATGTCGCCGAACTCGATACCGAGCGACACGATCGTCTGCGCGACCTGCGGCCGGATCCCGCTGATGATGCACTCGGCGCCGAGCAGGCGGACAGCGCCGACCGTCTTGAGCAAGTGCTGAGCCACCTCGGTGTCCACCGTGGGCACGCCGGTGATGTCCAGCACGGCGTGGTCCGCGCCGGTCGCGACCAGCGTTTCCAGCAGCCGCTCCATGACCAGCTGGGTGCGCGCGGAGTCCAGGGTGCCGACCAGCGGCACCGCGATGATTCCCTCCCACAGCCGGATCACCGGCGTGGACAGCTCCATCATCGCCGTGGCCTGGTCAGCGATGATCTGCTCGCGCGCGGACACATAGGTCTCGAAGGTGAGCAGCCCGAAGTCGTCCATCATGCGGGAGAAGGCCAGGAACTCAGGTACCAGTTCGGCCACGTCCGCGACCAGCTCGTACACCGCGTCCTTCAGCGAGAACACGCTCAGCGCGGTCTCGGTGGGGGTGAACCCGTTCCGGGCCCGGGCCCGGGACAGCTCGGTCAGCGCCGCTCGCAGCTCACCGGCGGCCTGCTCGTCCGACCCGGTCATGACCCGGAGCACGAGCGCGTACAGGTCCTCGAGCTCCCGCCTGAGCTCCACCGCCGAGATACGGCCGCGCACACCCGCAACCACGAGGTCACTCCAGCGGCCGACAACTTTGTCCTGGTGGTCGCGCAGGTAAGCGGCCATCTGTCGCTGGCTGCCGTCAACATCCATGGATGCACATTCCTAATGATCTTCAAGGCCGGCTAGTCATGTACCGGTCAACAGTACATCTGCGCCGGTAGCCGCAACTACGGCGTGCTGATTCAGCGGTCAAGCCGTTATCGCGAAGGGGGGCGGACACCGCCCGGCGGCGGGAATACGATTCAGGGGTGCCAGAACTCAGCCTTTCCGTCGAGCCCCACGACGCCGGTGTGGTCGTGGCCGTCACCGGTGAGCTGGACGTCACGTCGAGCCAGCGGTTCAGCGACTGCCTGGCCGAGGCCGGCACGCACAGCAACCGGGTGGTGCTGGACATGTCGAAGGTCGACTTCATGGACACCACGGCCCTGGCCGTGATCGTCGGCGCCTGGCGGCGGCAGATTGAGGAAGGCGGCTTGTTCCTGCTGGCCGGGGCGCGCTACCGCTACACCAAGGCGCTGTGGATCACCGGCCTGGCCGACCGGATGCCGATGTACGACAGCGTGGAGGCGGCCCTCGCCGCGGCCGCAGGCGGCGGCGGAGACGGCGTGGACACCGAAGGGGGCGGGCCCGGGCATGACTCTGGCGCCGACGCGGTAAGCGACGGCGCCAGGAAGTCAACCGGGCCAGATGCCACTGCCGGCTAGCGGCAGCGGCCTAGATCACCAGCGGTACCAGCGACCCCTGGATCCGCCTTCGCCAACCCGCACGACGAACCCGATCAGCCAGATGACCAGCACTACCAGGGCGATCCACCACAGGATGTGAATCGCGAATCCGAGCCCGCCGAGGATTAGGGCGAGCAGAAGAACGAGCAAGATGATTCCCATGATTCCTTCTTTCAGTACGTCCGCCCAGGACGGGATCCGATTACCCGGCAATTGCCGTTCCACACCAGCAAGCCGGTCAAGACTTCGGCGGGCGGGCCGAATTTTTTCTCGTTGGTTACGGCTTGAGGTTTTTTTGGTTACGGCTTGAGGTTTTTGGCCGCGTCCTTGACCTTCTCGCCAGCCTGCTTGACGTTGCCCGACGTCTGGTCGGCGACGCCCTCGGCCTCTAGGCTCTCGTTCCCGACGGCCCGGCCGGTGGTCTCCTTGACCTTGCCCTTGACTTCCTGAGCCTTGTTCTTGGCCTTGTCCTCGGTGCTCATAGCCGTTCCTTCCATCGTGGAGCTGCGTACGGCTCTCACACTGCCCCCCATGCGGCGTTCATAACACGTCATGACGTCTTTTCTGCCCGGCTTTTCGTCCCCTGGCCACTCCCCTGGCCACCCAGACTTGGTCGGCGCGAGCCAGTTTGACCTGCGCTAGCGGGGTAGCTGGTCATGGCGGGATGGAAAGAGGAGGCCGCATTGCCTGGTGATGCGCATGAGGGGCCTGCTCATGATGGCGTTTGAGAGGCCTGCTTACGATGGCGTCTGAGGGGCCTGCTCACGATGACGCCGCCGGCTACGCCGCCCTGACCCGGCTCGTCGGGGACGCCGGTGTGGTGCGCGACGCCTTCGAGCAGATGCCGGTCGTGATGACGGCGCTAGATGGCCCGGACCACCGGGTGGCGGCGATCAACGCGGCCTACCGGGCCTTCACCGGGCGCGACGACGTGATCGGGATGGCCTACCGGGAGGTGTTCCCGGAGATCGAGGGCCAGCAGCTGCACGAGCTGCTGGACCGGGTCTACCGGACCGGGGACCCGGAGACCGGCCGCGAGTGGCGGGCGCAATTCGACGGTCCCGGCGGGCGGCAGGAGGTCTACGCCGACTTCACCGCGGTGCCGCGCCGGGCCGCCGACGGCACCGTCAACGGCCTGCTGGTCATCTGCACCGACGTCACCGAGCGGGTGACCGAGCGGCAGATGGCCCGGGAGCAGGCGACCGAGGCGGAGCGCCGGTACACCACGGCCCGCACCATCGCGACCGAATTGCAGGAGGCCCTGCTGCCCACCGCGCTGCCGGTGCTGCCGCGAGCCCGGATCGCCGCCCGCTACCTGGTGGCCGGGCAGGAGCAGGCGGCCGGCGGCGACTGGTTCGACGCGATCCCGCTGCCCGGCGGCACCGTGGCCCTGATCGTGGGCGATGTGGTGGGACGCGGCGTGACGGCCTCGTCCGCCATGGGCCAGCTGCGGGCGGTGCTGGCCGAACTGCTCGAGGCCGAGAGCGATCTGGAGCGCGTGCTCGAGCGGATCGACGTCTTCGCCGCCCGGAACCCCACCCTGCGAGCGGCGACGCTGGCCCTGGCCGTGCTGGACCCGGCCGATGGGAGCCTGCGCTACACCACTTGCGGGCATCCGCCGCCGCTGATCGTGGGCACCGACGGGAGCACCCGGTTCCTGCCCGGCACCGGGACTGGTCCGCTGGGCACCGGTCCGCTGGGAACTGGGGCGCTCGGTACTGGGGCGCCCGCTGTGCTGGGCTCGGCCGAGCTGGGTTCGGGCGAGCTTGTCCTGCTGTACAGCGATGGCCTGATCGAGCGGCCGCACCGGACCATCCCCGAGGGCATGGCCGAGCTGGCCGCGGTGGCCGGGGACGCGGTGGCCGGGCGGACCCTGCCGCTGAACGCGCCCCGGGCGGCCACCGAGCGGGTTTGCGAGCTCACCGTGGAGCTGCTGACCCGTACTGGCTACGCCGACGACGTCACCGCCCTCGCCACGCAGCGGCTGGCCGAGCCGGTCCCGGCCCTGCACCTGGAAGTGCCCGGCATCCGGCCCAGCCTGACCAGGGCCCGGGAGGCTTTCGGCGGCTGGCTGGAGCGACTCGACGCCACGGCCGAGGACCGCGAGGCGCTGCACCTGGCCATGGTGGAGGTCTTCACTAACGCCGTCGAGCACGCCTACGCCGGGGATGCGGAGCCAGGATCCATTGAGCTGACCGCGGTGCTGGGCGACGACGGGTACGTGGAGTGCCGGATCACCGACCACGGGACGTGGCAGCCGCCTGATACGTCTGAGGCCGACCGCGGCCACGGCCTGATGGTGGCCGGGCACATGGTGGACGCCATGCACGTAAGCCACTCCGACGGCACCACCGTGCTGCTGCGGCACCGGCTCCGCCGGCCCGCCATCTTCTCCTCCGGCCACTCTCCCGGCCACAACAGCTCCCAGCCTGCCGCCTACCCGGCCGAGCCGCCCTTCACCGTGCACACATCGGCCGGGTCTGGCGGGACGGCCCGGGCCCAGGTCTGCGGCCCGGTCGACATCACCAGCGCCGATGTGCTGACCCGGCGCCTGCTGGCGGTCAGCCGCGGCGGCACGGTCCCGCTGACCGCCGACCTGACCGGGGTCACCCAGCTGGCCAGCGCCGGGGTCAGCGCCCTGTACCTGGTCCGGGAGCAGCTGGCCGCGCACGAGCAGGACCTGACCCTGGTCACCGCGCCGGGCAGCGCGGCCGCGGTCGTGCTGGACCTGGTGCGGCTGCCGCACCGACCGGCCACCCGGGCCGGTTGACCCGCCCGCGGGGGCGTGGCCCGTGCGAGCCGTGGGTCAGTGCGGCCGACGGTAATGCACCCGGCGTGGACGCTGCGGTAGAGCCTCGCGGCCCCGGCTGTATTGAGCGCGCCGGGCGGTCAGCCCCTCGGTCCCCTCCTGGCTGCCAGCAGGGCAGCGATCCGGATCTTCTTGACATGTCAGCTAGGTAAAAAGCTATAGTGCTATGCACCTAGTTAAAGTGAGGTCGTGGTGATCGAGTTCCACCTGGATGCCCGCTCTGGGGTCGCGCCGTACCGGCAGCTGATCCATCAGGTGCGGCACGCGCTGCGGCTGGGCCTGCTGCGCGAGGGCGACCAGCTGCCGAAGGTCAAGGACGTGGTCGCCGGGCTGGCGATCAACCCGAACACGGTGCTGAAGGCCTACCGCGAGCTGGAGTACGAGGGCCTGGTGGCGGCCCGCCCGGGGATCGGCACGTTCGTGACCGGGACGCTGGACGGCGGGTCGCTGGCCGCGCACGGGCCGCTGGCCCGCGAACTGACGCGCTGGCTGGCCAAGGCACGCCGGGCCGGCCTGGACGATGAGTCGATCGAGGCGCTGTTCGCCAGCACGTTTCGGTCCACTAGCGAGGAGGACATAGCGTGAGCGCCGTCATACAAGCCGACGGACTGGGCAAGCGGTACCGGCGGCAATGGGCACTGACCGACTGCACGCTGTCGGTCCCCGCCGGGCACGTCGTGGGACTGGTTGGCCCGAACGGGGCCGGAAAGACCACCCTGCTGAACATGGCCACCGGGATGCTCGCGCCGACCGCGGGCACGATCGAGGTGCTCGGCGATAGGCCAGCGGCCGGCCCGGCGGAGCTGGCCCGGGTCGGGTTCCTCGCCCAGGACGCACCGGTGTACGCGGGGCTGTCGGTGGCAGAACACCTGAAGCTGGGCGCGCGCCTCAACCCGGGCTGGGACGCGGGGCTGGCGCGCCGCCGGGTCGACCGGCTGGACCTGGATCTGCGCCAGAAAGCCGGCACCCTGTCCGGCGGGCAGCGGGCCCAGCTCGCGCTGACCCTGGCCGTCGCCAAGCGTCCCGAGCTGCTGGTCCTGGACGAGCCGGTCGCCAGCCTGGATCCGCTGGCCCGCCGGGAGTTCCTGGCCGACCTGATGGAGGCCGTCGCCGAGCAGGAGCTGTCCGTGGTGCTGTCCTCGCACCTGGTCGCGGACCTGGAACGGGTCTGTGACTACCTGATCGTGCTGGTCGGCTCGCGGCTGCGCGTCGCCGGGCCGGTAGACGAGCTGCTGGCCACCCACCACCTGCTTACCGGGCCGTGCCGGGACCCGGCCACGCTGCCAGACGGCGTGCAGGTGATTTCCGACAGCCACACCGACGTGCAGACCACGCTGCTGGTGCGCACCACCGGCCAGATCCTCGACCCCGCCTGGACGGTCTCGCAGGTCGGCCTGGAGGACCTGGTGCTGGCCTACATGAGCCAGGGCGCCGGACGCCGCCGCCGCGACAACCGCCACCTGGAGGTACGGAAATGATCTGGCTGACCTGGCGGCAGTTCCGCGTCCAGGCCCTCACCGCGGCCGCGGCGCTGACTGCGTTCGCGATCCTGCTGGCGGTCACCGGGCCGCACCTGGCCAGCCGGTACGCCGCCAGCACGATCACCGGCTGCCACGGCGGCACCTGCTCGACCGCGGCCATCACGTTCCTCAGCCAGCTGCAGGCCACCAGCCCCTACCCGATCGTGTACCTGCTTGGCATCGCGCTCAGCCTCGCCGCGCCCGCGATCATCGGCATCTTCTGGGGCGCCCCGCTGATCGCCCGCGAGCTCGAGACCCGGACGTCCGCCCTGGCCTGGACCCAGACCATCACCCGCACCCAGTGGCTCGTGGTCAAGCTCACGCTGACCGGCCTGGCCGCCATGGCCGTCACCGAGGCGCTCAGCCTCATCTATGCCTGGTGGGCCGATCCCATCGGCAAGGCCATCGATCTCGGCGGCAGCACCTCTTTGTTCAGCGGGGGCCGGTTCAGCTCGCTGATCTTCGCCACGCACGGCATTACCCCGCTCGGCTACGCGGCGTTCGCGTTCGCCCTCGGAACCGCAGCCGGCGCCCTCATCCGCCGTACCGTGCCCGCCATGGCCGTCACCCTGGCCATCTTCGCGGCCGCCCAGCTCGCCATGCCGCTGTGGGTCCGCCCGCACCTCATCCCGCCTGACCGGACGATCGCCACGATCGACTCTGCCCGGCTGGACTTCGGCAACCTGACCGCCACCGTCGTCCCCGGCCGGCCCGGCGCCTGGCTCATCTCCAGCGAAGCCATCAACGCGGCGGGCCAGCCGGTCAGCAATCTCCCCGTCGCCTGCCAGGCGGCGATGGCGGGCCTCAAGCCCGCCTCCCCATCGCAATGCATGCAAAGCCTCGGCTTCCGGGAGGCCATCACCTACGAGCCCGGCAGCCGCTACTGGCCCCTCCAGTGGATTGAGACCGGGATCTTCCTGGCCCTCGCCCTCGCCCTCGCAGGGTTCTGCTTCTGGCAGCTCGGCCGCCGCCGGACCTGACGTGCCGGGCGAGGAGTTAGGGACCCAGCCGAAGATCTACGGGACGCCCTAGAGCGCCCGCATCTTGTTGTTGCGGGCGTCGTGGGTGATCTCGGCCAGGCCGAGCTTCTCGAGCAGCGGCGGCAGGTACATGCCGAACCGGCCGCGGTACCCATTACGGAGGCCGTACCAGCCCCCGACGGGGTTGTCGGCGGCCCGGCCGAACGCCTCCACGGTGCCATCGGCGGCCGGTTTCTTCTCATCGGCCGCGCCCAGCGGGACCCAGTCCCCCTGCTTGGCCAGCCAGGTGTGCAGGTCCTCGATAGCTTGCAGCCGGTACTTCAGCGTGGTCGAGCCGACCTGGCAGACCAGCACAGGCGGGTCGGCCTGCTCGTCTTTGTACATGGTGTAGCTGGAAGTACCCGGCGGCGTGGTGAGCTCCCACGGGTCGTCCTTGGTGCCTGCGGCCATCAGCGGTCCCCTCCCTGGATAGCGGTCATCTGGATTGCGGTCACGAAGTGCGGCAGCAGCGACTGCCAGCCGGCCTGGTTGCGGTCACGCCAGGTCCCGGCCGTGCTCTGTTTCCCGTCCGCGGCTAGCCGCTCCCAGCCCCGGTGCTCGATCTCGATCGTGGTGGCGGCGCCCCGTGCCCGGAAGCGGATCTCGACCTCGGTCGCAGCGGACGGTTCCCGGCCCAGGTACCACAGGTAGCCCAGCCGCTCCGGCGGCTGCCACACCGTGACCTGGCCCCACTCGTGCTCGGCGCCGTCCGCGGCCTGCTCGAAGATGCGGCCGCCTAGGCCGGCTTCCAGCACGACCCGGGCCGGGGCGCCGCTCACCGTATGGTCCGGCGGCCACCAGGTGCCGATGCCGGAGGTCCAGACGCGGAACGCGTGCTCGGCCGGGCACGCCACCTCGAACGACATCCGCAGCGGTTCGATCACGGCTGCCGTCCGCCGGGGTGGTTCCCGGTGTTCTGGTTACCGGTGTTCTCGTTACCGGTGTTCTCGGCCAGCAGGCGGAAGCGGCGGGCGGCGTCGCCCCAGACGCGCTCCAGGTAGGCCTGGACCGCGTGCAGGCCTTCTTCTTGCAGGTGATAAATGTGCCGGGTGCCCTGAGCCTGTTCGGCCACCAGGCCGGCTTCCCTGAGCAGCCGCAGGTGGCGGGATACCGCGGGGCGGCTGATGGGCATGGCGGCGGCGATGTCCCGGACTGGCTTATCGCCCTCGCTGAGCAGGCGCAGGATGTCGCGCCGGTGCGGGTCGCCGAGCGCGTCGAACGGATCCGTGCTGGCCGGATCGTTGCTGGCCGGATCGTTGGTGGCGGGATCCGTGGCTGACTGCTGCTGAGCCACTGCCGGCCGCCCTTCATCGGTAACTTCCAGGCTACCGTAACACGTGGGTTACCGATGTAGGAGCGGAGTCGCTCGATTTTCAGGGGGAGGTGGCGGCGGGGAAGACCAGGTCGAGCTGGCGCAGCCGGTCCTCGTCGGCGATCAGCTCGATGCCGGTGATCGCGTCCACGCCGACCGCGAACCGGAACACCACGCGCAGGTGGCCGTCCTGCACCCAGGCCATGCCGGCCGCGCCGTCGACCAGGACGGGCCGGGCAGCCCGGGCCCGGCTGGAGAACTTCGCCACGTCCCGCGCCCCGCGCAGCTCGGCCGTGGCGCCGAGCCGGACTGCGGTCTGGTCTGCGTGCATGGCGACGTCGGGATCCAGCACCGCCAGCAGCGCGGCGAAGTCGCCGTGCCGGGCCGCGGCCAGGAACGCCTCGACCAAACGGGCCTGACGGAGCGGTCCCGCGTTGCCGGGCGCTTCCTGACCCTGGACGCGGCGCCGAGCCCGGCTGGCCAGCTGGCGTGACGCCTGCGGGGTGCGGCCGACGATCGGGGCTATGTCGGTGAACGGGACGGCGAACATGTCGTGGAGCACGAAGGAGACGCGTTCGGCCGGGGAGAGCTGATCCAGGACGACGAGCAGGGCGAGCCCGATGGAGTCGGCCAGGAATGCCTCGTGCTCCGGGTCAGTGCCGCCCGTGGCGCCGGCCGTCGGCTCGGGTCCGGCGCCGGGCCCGGCCCCAGACCCGTCGGGGTCGAGCGGCAATTCGGGCCGAGACCGGCGGACCTGGAGCATGTTCAGGCAGACGCGGGACACCACTGTGGTCAGCCAGCCGCCCAGGTTCTCCACGGCACCGGTGTCCGAGCGGCTGAACCGGAGCCAGGCCTCCTGGACCGCGTCGTCGGCTTCGCTGGCCGAACCGAGGATCCGGTAGGCGACCTTGGTCAGGCGGTTGCGGTAGGCCTCGAAGCGTTCGGCCAGCAGCTGGTCGCTGGTTTCGTGGGGCCCCGTGCTGGTTCCCTCGAGCCCCGCGCTGTCCGCGGGGCTCTGCTTGTGGTTCTCGGGCATCGTCACGTTCCTCCATCACGACCGGTCTACAGCAATAGACCGGCCGGAGACCGCCGGTGTGACCGAAGAGGAGACAGCCATGACCGAAACCATGACCGCCCCGACGCCACGGCTGGCGAACCCCGCCATGCTCGTCCCCGGGGCCATGGACGCCATCTTGAACCTGGCCGCGATTACCCGGCAGACCAGCCTGCCCGCGACCACGTCCCAGCTCGTGCACCTGCGGGCCAGCCAGATCAACGGGTGCAGCGTCTGCGTGGAGCTCGGCTGGCGGGAAGGCCGCAAAGCGGGCGAGACCGACGAGCGGCTGTTTGCGGTGTCCGCGTGGCGGGAGTCACCCCACTTCACTGCGGCTGAACGGACCGCCCTGGCCCTGGCGGAGGCGGCCACCCGGCTCGCCGACCGCCCGGACCCGGTGCCCGACGAGATCTGGGATGAGGCGGCACGGCACTACGACGACGAGGGCCTGGCCGCGCTGGTCCTGGTGATCGGCGTCACCAACCTGTTCAACCGGCTCAACGCCACCACGCGGCAGACGGCCGGCGCCTAGGGGTAAGACCCTCGCCGGGGCCGTTTCGGGGGTGCTGGCGGGCTGATTCAGGGAGCGGCAGAAATCTTAACCACACCTGAACTCCTTCAGGTGCCGGTCCTAGTAAGTGCTCGGGCATGATTTCTATCGGAGTTCCTTGCACGGCGAAGCGGACCGCCTCCCTGTGGCGGATCGCACGGACACCCTGCTGGGGTCCGCGTTGATAGGGCAACCCTGCAGCCCTATCAACGTGGACCCCGCTCCGTTTCTGGGGCAATTCATGATCGCGAAGGATTCGCTACTCTATACGGTAGTAAAGCCTTCGCGATCATGCGAAGCGAATTCTTGGGCGATAACGAGTCAGACCGACAGGACGGTCACGACGGTGCGGCCGATCTTGACTTTGTCGCCCTTCTTGAGCCGCTGGGCCGCGAACATGCGGCGCCCGTTGAGCCAGGTGCCGTTGGTGGAGTTGAGGTCCTCGACGTACCAGAAGCCGCGGGAGAACTGGAACAGCGCGTGATGGCTGGAGGCGTGCTCGTCGCCGATCGCCAGCTGGCCCTGGCGGCCCGCGGTGAACTCCTTGTGGAAGACATTGGTCTCACCGCCGTACTGCAGCACGATCGAGGGCGCCTTGGCCCCCTCGGTGACGGTGGCCTCGGGGGGGCCGGCGACCGCGGACATGGCCGCTCGCCAGGCTTTCTGTTCCTGCTCGGAGGCGTTCTCCCACGCCGGGAGAGTTCCGGGGCTCACGTCCCGGTGGGCTTCGTAAGCGGTTCGTGCCAGGTGTTCTAGATCGGGGGTCACCTTTCGATAATGCCAGAGTGGCCGCCGGCGACGGCTCCCGTTTTCGGGTCCAGGGCAGTGGATCGTGACGGTTCAAGCGGGGCCAGCCGCGGGATGGTCAGCCGGGCCAGGACGGCGGCGGCCAGGGTGACCAGGCTGGCGACGGCGGCCACGCCGGCCAGGTGAGCGACCTGGGCGACGAAGGGACCGGCGACGGCGCCGAGCAGGGTCGCCGCGGCCTCGCCGGTGAGAAAGACGGCACCGACCCGGCCCAGGGCCGCGTTGGGTACGACTCGCTGGAGGGTGGTCTGCGGGATGACCAGCGACATCGAGCCGAACAGGCCGACGGCCACCGCGGCCGGCAGCGCCGTGGCCAAACCGGACGAGGTAAACAGGGCGAAGAAGGCCGCGGCGGTAAGCGCGAGGGTGGCGGCCAGCAGGTTTCGCGGCTGGGCCCGGTCGAGCAGCCTGCGGATGACCGGGGCGCCGATCAGGTAGCCGGCGCCCAGGGCGGACAGCAGGAATCCGGTGTGCTCGCTGCCGCCGAGCCGCTGCACGCCGAGCGGGATGAGC
>JBAPYC010000405.1:0-2538 GCA_049284535.1 Streptosporangiaceae bacterium | reverse complement strand
CTCCCGGACCTGGCCAGCTATCCGGTTCTGGTAAGCCTTCGGGGCGTAGGCACCCCGCCCGTACAGCTCCAGGTAGCGGGCGACGAGCCCGGGGTGGGTGTCCCTGAGCCAGGTGAAGAACCACTCGCGCGTGCCGGGGCGCAGGTGCAGCACGATCGGCATGACATGGGTGGCGCCCGCCGCCGCGATCTGCCGCACGGCCTCGTCCAGCTGGGCGGGGGAGTCAGACAGGAACGGGACCACTGGTCCCATCAGCACGCCGCAGCGCAAGCCCCGCTCGTTCAGCGCTGCGCAGGCCTCGAGCCTGCGGCCAGGGGCGGGCGTACCCGGCTCGATTGACCGCCATAGGTCTTTATCGACAAAGCCGGCCGAGACGTTGAGCCCCACGTCGGTGACCTCGGCCGCCTCCGCCAGCAGGTCGATGTCGCGCAGGATCAGCGTGCCCTTGGTCAGGATGGAGAACGGGTTGGCGGCATCCCGCAGGGCACTGATGATGCCGGGCATCAGCTGGTAACGGCCCTCGGCGCGCTGGTAGCAGTCCACATTGGTGCCCATCGCGATGTGCTCACCTGACCAGGCTGGCGAGGCCATCTTCTTGCGGACCAGCTCGGGGGCGTTCACCTTGACCACCACCCGGGTGTTGAAGTCCGCGCCTGCGTCCAGGTCCAGGTAGGTGTGCGTGTTCCGGGCGAAGCAGTTGTGGCTCACCACGCCGTTGGCGATGAAGTCACCGGTGCCAGTGGTGATGTCGTACATCGGCACGTCAAGCCCGATCGGCTCCACCGCGGCCACCCGCAGGCCCGGACCGCTGCCGATGATCGAGCCCTCGATCGAGCGCCGCGTCGTGGTCGCCGGATCGACCGTGTGCAGGAACCGCAGGGCCTGGCCGAGGCCGCCCGGCAGCCCGATCCCGGCCCCGGCGCCCGGCTGGCCTGGCCGGCTCGGGATGAACTCAAAGCCGAGCGACCGCAGCGAGCAGGTCAGCCAGCCGGTGATCTCCGGATCGGCATGGCCGATGGTCAGGGCGCCGTGATGGCGGCCGCAGGCGTCGTACAGCCCGGCCAGGAAGCCCTTGTGCCAGTCCGGCCCGGGTATCTCCGGCCAGCGCAGCAGCCAGTCCAGGGTGCGGACCTGGTCGCGATGGCCCGCCTGGATGGCGGTAACGCGGCGGCGCCCTGCGGGCCCGCCGCCCGGCTCCTCGGTGAAGCTGAAGTCGGCGCAGCCGATTCCCGCGCGGCTCAGGTACTCCGCCGTCCGGGCCACTACCTCCGGGTCGGCCAGCGTCAGCGGGAACAGGCAGGCGCGGCCGTCAGCCGCGTCCCGGGACAGCCAGGCAGGCGCGGCGCTCTGGTCACTGCGGATCACACCGCACAGGTAGCCGCGCCGGTAGGCGGTGGTTGGCTTGGGTGGCTCGGCGAAGCTCCCGGTGCCCATCAGGGCGCTGCCGGTGACCAGCCGCGGCCGCCACCGGGATCCGGCCACATAACGCCATCCCCGGCCGGTCAGGAAGCGGTGGTCGGCGCTGGACACCAGCCGGGTGCCGTCCTCCAGCACGACGCGGTAGGCGGGCTTGACCGTGCTCCAGTGGGCCAGCACGGTCGTGCGGATGTAGCTGCGGTCCCTGCCGTGCCGGGCCGTCCCGTAGATCTGGTCCCCGGCCCTGATCTCTGCCAGCGGCCGGGTGCGGCCGTCCGCCAGCAGGATAGGCGTCTCGCCCTCGAGGCAGTACACGCACGCGTGCTGGCAGCCGCGATAGGGGTTGATGGTCCACCGGAACGGCATCCGGGACGCCTCCGGGACCCGGTTGACCACCGATTTGGCCTGGACCTCGAAAAAGGTCATGCCGCGGAATCCCGGGGTATCGAAGGTCCGGGCGACCGCGCCGCGTTCGATAAGGGGAAGCGCCCCGTTCCGCCCGGCCGGGTCGCGGCCGTCGCCCGCGTCCGCTGGCAGCTGGTCGTCCAGCCGAAGGTTGTCCCACCGCATGCTGTTCACGGTAGAACGATTGTTCGAGCAAAGCAAGTGCTGCGCGTTTGTGATCGCCGTCAGTATTCAACGGCTCCGCCGGTATGCGGCCGCCGGGAGGCGTAACCTGCCTGCGGCGTGGGGATGTTAACAGCGGGACCGGACGGCCGACGCTGCGCCTGAAAAACAGGAGAAGTACAAAGCCGGAACAATTGGATAAAGACCGGTCCGTGAGAGATAGTGAGAGTGTAGTTACCCGGTGCTCCACACGGAGGTGGCTGTATGGCGCTGTCGCAGGACGAGCAGCGCGTGCTCGCCGAGATCGAGCGGCGGCTCGCGGCTGATGATCCTGGGCTTGCCACCTGCCTGACTGCGTTCAGGCGGCCTGGCCCGGCCACCGTCCTGCGTTCGCCACGCGCGCGCATCATCGGCTCGCTGTTCACGGTCTTGCTGGTCGCGATGGTCTCGCTGATGGTCTATGCGATGATCCCGTTCCGGACGCACGGGCCGCGCACCGCCGGCACGCCCAGCGCCACCACCACGGGGCTGGTCACCTCCACCGGCGCCAACGAG
>JBAPYC010000404.1:0-1677 GCA_049284535.1 Streptosporangiaceae bacterium | reverse complement strand
CCCTGGTCGTGGCGGGCGTGGACCCGGCCGACCTGCCCGATCCGGCGGCGGCGCTGCGGGCCCTCGAGACGGCCTCGTTCGTGGTCAGCCTGGAGCTGCGGGCCAGCGCGGTCACCGACCGCGCGGACGTGGTGTTCCCGGTCGCGGCGGTGGCCGAGAAGGCCGGCACGTTCGTGGACTGGGAGGGCCGCGGCGGGACGTTCGGCGCCGCGCTGCGCGTCCCCGAGGTCCGCACCGACCTGTACGTGCTCGGCGCCATCGCCGACCAGATGGACGTCCACCTCGGCCTGCCCGACGCGGCGGCGGCCCGGGCCGAGCTGGCCGCCCTCGGCGCCTGGCGCGGCGCCAGGCCGGAGCCTCCCAGCGACCAGTACGGGGCGGCGGACGGCTCCCCGGTGAGCGGGTTGATCCCGGGGGATCGCCCGCCCGGGACCATCCTGCTCGCGAGCTGGCACCAGCTGCTGGACAGCGGGCGCATGCAGGACGGCGAGCCATCGCTGGCCGGCACCGCCCGTCCGGCCGTGGCCCGGATGTCTGCGACGACCGCGGCGCAGGCCAGCGTGGCCGACGGCGATAAGGTGACCGTTGTCACCGAGCGGGGCTCGGTGACGGTTCCCGTCGTGGTCGTGCCGATGGCCGATCACGTGGTCTGGCTTCCCGCGGCGGGACTGGCCCGGGCGGGTACCGCCGCCGAGCTTCCCCCGTACCCCGGTGGGCAGGACCCGGCCGCCGGGTCCACCATCCGCGCCCAGCTCGGTGCGGGACACGGCGACACCGTCACGCTGAGGAGGCCGGAATGATGCTGGCAGCGGCGGCGCCCCCAGCCAACCCCACGCTCGCCGACTTCAACCAGCTCATCTGGTGGATGGTGCTGCTCAAGGTCGCGATCGTCTTCGTCTTCCTGCTGCTGACGACGATGTTCATGATCTGGGCGGAGCGCCGGGTCATCGGCCGGATGCAGAACCGGTCGGGTCCCAACCGGGCCGGGCCGTTCGGCCTGCTGCAGCCGATCGCGGACGCGCTCAAGCTGCCGCTGAAGGAAGACATCGTGCCGCGCACTTCGGACAAGCTGATCTTCGTGATCGCGCCGGTGCTCTCGGCCTCAGTCGCGTTCGTGGGCTTCTCCATCATCCCGTGGGGCCCGGAAGTCTCGATCTTCCACCACTACACCCCGCTGCAGGTCACCGACCTGCCGGTGGCGGTGCTGCTGATCCTGGCCATGAGCTCCGTCGGCGTGTACGGCGTCGTGCTGGCCGGCTGGGGCTCGGGCTCGCCCTACTCGCTGCTCGGCGCGCTGCGCTCGGCCGCCCAGGTGATCAGCTATGAGATCGCCATGGGGCTGGCCTTCGTGGCCGTGTTCCTGTACGCGGGCTCGCTGTCCACCACCGCCATCGTCAACGCCCAGCAGCACCAGTGGTACGCCTGGCTGCTGCCGGTCTCGTTCGTCGTGTACCTGTTCACCATGGTGGGTGAGACCAACCGGATCCCGTTCGACCTGCCCGAGGGCGAGGGCGAGCTGGTGAACGGTTACCACACCGAGTACTCGTCGATGAAGTTCGCCATGTTCTACCTGGCCGAGTACATCAACATGACCACGGTCTCCGCGCTGGCCACCACGCTGTTCCTGGGCGGCTGGCGGGCGCCGTGGCCGCTGTCCCTGTGGTCCGGCGCGAACCA
>JBAPYC010000403.1:0-2723 GCA_049284535.1 Streptosporangiaceae bacterium | reverse complement strand
CCCGCAGCAAGGACCGGCGGACCTTCCCGGCGTCGTCGCGCAGCGGCGTGCTCGCGCGCTCGATCACCCGGGGCAGCTTGTACGGCGCCAGGCGCCGGCGCAGGTGGGCCAGCAGGTCCTCATCGGAAGCCGGCGCGGACAGCTCCACGATGGCGTACGGGATGCTGCCCAGGTCCTCGTCGGGCAGGCCAAAAACACAGCAGGACTGCACCGCCGGGTGCTCGTCCAGGGCCGCCTCGATCTCCGCCGGGTACACGTTCGCCCCGCCGACCAGGATCATGTCCGCCAGGCGGTCGGTGATGTAGATGTACCCGTCCGCGTCGGTCATGCCGATGTCGCCCAGGGACTCCCAGCCGTCGTCGGCGCTGCGCGCTGTGGCGCCGATGTACCGGTACGGGGAGGGGACTTCCGCGCCCCGGCGCATCCAGATCTCCCCTTCGGTGCCGGGCGGCACGGGCCGGCCCTCGGGGTCGCGGATCTCGATCTCGCCCAGCACGGCCCGGCCCACTGAGCCGTGGTGCGCCACCCACTCGGTCCCGCTGATCACCGTGACGGCCTGCAGTTCGGTCCCGCCGTACAGCTCGAACACCCGCTGCGGGCCGAGCCAGTCGATCCACGCCTGCTTGAGCCACGCCGGGCAGGGCGCGGCGAGGTGGAAGGCTACCTCCAGCGAGGAGACGTCGGCGGCCTCGCGGGCCTGCTCGGGCAGCCGCATGATGCGCAGCATCATGGTCGGCACCAGGAGCACGAAGGTCACCCGGTGCCGCTCGATGAGCCGCAGCGCCTGCATGGCGTCGAACCGCGGCATCAGCACGATGTGGTTGCCGAGCAGCATCCCGATGGTGGTGACCACGAACGGGGCGTTGTGGGCGAGCGGCCCGGTCATCAGCACGCAGCCGTCCGGGCGCAGGCACACCAGGGGCGCGGCGGCCGCGACCCGCTCGGCGACGGCGGGGTCGGCGGCCGCGATCAGCTTGGGCCGCCCGGTGCTGCCGCCGCTGGTCATGCGTTTCCACTCCGGGGCGACGCCCGGTGTGAACGAGGCGGCCGGCAGGTCGCGGGGCACCGACTCCAGGACCGGCCGCCCGCCGCTCTCATCCGCCGGCACGCCCACCACCAGGGCGGGATCGGCCAGGTCCACGATGGCCGCGCGCTCCAGCGGCGGCAGCCGGTCAGAGATCGGCTGCGGCACGGCCCCCACGGCCCAGGCCGCGAACATGGCCTCCACGAATCCGGTCGAGTTGGGCAGGCCGATGGTGACAGCCGAGCCCTCGGTCACGCCCAGCTGAGCGAACAGCGTGGCCAGCCCTTCGACCCGGGCTACCAGCCCGGCCCGGGTCAGCGTTTCGTCTCCGCAGGTCACGGACGGGCGGTCCGGGTCGGCGTCGGCCAGCTGCCGCAGGACGGAAAGGAAGGTGGTCCCCTGCACACCCCGAACGTACACACTGCGGGCCCGGCCGGGAAGCCCGCTCGGGTTAGGCAGGCAGGTAGACCAGGACGAGGACACCGCTGGCGAACCTGGTCACGTCGGCCAGCCGCAGTCCCGGGGCCCAGTCGATGTCCTCGAACAGGTGCTGCCCACGGCCCACGGCGACCGGCGTCAGGAACAGGTGGAATTCATCGACCAGCCCGTGCCGCATGAGGGTGGCGTCCAGCGGGCCGGTGCCGTACTTCAGCAGCTCCGTCCCGGCGTGCTTCAGGTCTGTCACGGCCTGGGCCACATCGCCGTGCAGCACGGTGGCGTTCCAGCTCGTCTCGCGCAGGGTGGTGGACGCGACGAACTTGGGGATCGCATTCATCCGGTCGATGAACGGGACCGGCGGCTGCGGCGCGGCCGACCTGGCCATCTCGGGGTAGGCCGCCGAGAGCCCCTCGTAGGTCCGCCGCCCGAGCAGCAGGGCGTCCGCGGCATCCAGCAGGGTGCTCGCGTAGCGGGCGTGCTCGTCGTCGAGGTAGCCGTGGGCCCACACGTCGAGGGCGCCGATCTCCCCGCCCAGCGAGACATGGGTGGCTTCCACCAGCTTGCTCATCGTTTCGTCCCTGCCTTCACACCGTCAACTTCACGCCTTCAGGCTTCACGCATTGGCCGCCCGCCGCTGGGCAGTCTGACTATTAGCACATCCCGGAGCACACCACGGCGAAAGGACCAGCCATGTCGGACAACAACATCTACAGGGTCAGCGAGATCGTCGGCTCGTCGGCGGTGAGCGTTGATGACGCGATCAAGGGCGCCATCGGCCGTGCGGGCAAGACCCTGCACAACCTGGACTGGTTCGAGGTGAACGGGATCCGCGGCCGGATCGAGGGGGACGAGCGGATCCAGTTCCAGGTCACGCTGAAGGTTGGCTTCCGGCTGGATGACCAGGCGGGCTGACCGCCGCCGCCAGCGCCTCGACGCGGGCATGCAGCTCGGGGACGTAGTCCTCCGACTCGGGCTTCATCAGCACGCTGCGCAGGATGCGGGCTCCCCCCGCGTCGGGGCGCACCTGCGGGTGCCGCGCGGCGAACGCCGCCGCGGTCACCCGCAGTGTGGACAGGAAGACCGGCCGGGAGCTGGTCATGCCATCTGCCAGCACCCTCGCCGAGGCGGCGTCGATCGCGGACAGGGCGGGATCAGCGCCCGGGAAGTAGCACACGATATCCAGCTCAGGTTGCTGGTACAGGTCCAGCCGGCCCGAGTCACGCAGCAGCCCGGCCCAGGCCAGCGCGGCGCGCCGCCCGGC
>JBAPYC010000402.1:0-4197 GCA_049284535.1 Streptosporangiaceae bacterium | reverse complement strand
CTCCTGGCCCGGCGAGGCGGTCGCGGTGCCCGACGGGCCGGCCGCGCTTGAGGTGCTGTCGAACCAGCTCAAGCCGGGCGACGTTGTACTGGTGAAAGCATCGCGGGCCGCGCACCTGGAGGGCGTCGCGGCCGGCTTGCTCGCTGCTGGTGGTGCTACTGCTGGTGGTGCTCGTGCCGGTGATGATGGGGAGGCGAACCGGTGAAAACTGTCCTGCTGTCCGCGGCTGTGTCGTTGTTCTTTGCGCTGTTCGGCACGCCGCTGGCCATCAGGACCTTCAGCCGGCGCGGCTACGGCCAGGAGATCCGCTCGGACGGCCCGCAGGGGCACCTGTCCAAGCGGGGCACCCCGACCATGGGCGGCACGGTGATCATCACCGCGTCGCTGGCCGGCTACCTGGTCGGCCATCTGGCCACCGGCGACCCGATGTCGGCGTCCGGGCTGCTGGTGCTGTTCCTGATGACCGGCCTGGGTCTGGTCGGTTTCGCCGACGACTTCATCAAGCTCTACATGCAGCGCAGTCTGGGCCTGCGCAGCGGGGCCAAGCTGGCCGGCCAGGCCGTGGTGGGCGGCGTGTTCGCGCTGCTGGCCATCAGGTTCCCGGATTCGGTCGACCTGACCCCGGCGTCTACGCACCTGTCGTTCCTGGCGGACTTCGGCATCTCCATCGGGCCGGTGCTGTTCGTGGTGTGGGTCATCATCATGGTGTCCGGGACCTCCAACGGCGTGAACCTCACCGACGGCCTGGACGGCCTGGCCACCGGGGCCGCCATCCTGGCCCTGGCCGCCTACATGATCATCGGCATCTGGCAGCTGCGCAACGACTGCACGGTCTTCCTGGCCTCGAATTGCTACGACGTCCGGGACCCGCAGGACGTCGCCGTCGTGGCCGCCACCGTGATGGGGGCCTGCACCGGGTTCCTGTGGTGGAACGCCCCGCCCGCCAAGATCTTCATGGGCGACACCGGCTCGCTGGCCCTGGGTGGGGTGCTGGCCGGGCTGGCCATCGTCACCCGCACCGAGCTGCTGCTGCTCCTGCTGGGCGGCCTGTTCGTGATCATCACGCTGTCGGTGGCCATCCAGGTCGGCTCGTTCAAGATGACCGGCAAGCGGGTCTTCCGGATGGCGCCCCTGCAGCACCACTTCGAGCTCACCGGCTGGGCCGAGACCACGATCGTGGTCCGCTTCTGGATCATCGCCGGCATCATGGTCGCCCTGGGCCTGGGCATCTTCTATGTCGGCTGACGCTTGCCTGCCTCGTGACTCCCAACGACCCGCCAAGCTCATGGGTCAGTGCGCGGGCTGGGTGGGGTGCGGGTCGGCGGGCGGGAAATCCGTCATTTCGCGGGTGATAGCCCACCGTTCGTGATCGCGCCAGGCGCCATCGATGAACAGCATCGCGGGGGAGTAGCCCTCTTGCCGGAACCCGAGCCGTCCGACCAGTGCCAGCGAGGCCTTATTGCCCGGCTGGATGTTGGCCTCGAGCCGGTGCAGCCGCAGCTCGCCGAACGCGTACCGCAGCACCTGGGCCAGGCCCTCGGTCATGTAGCCACGCCCGGCCGCGGGTGCGAACGCGGCGTAGCTCAGGGAGGCGGACTGGAAGCGCCCCCGGACGATCGTGTCGATGGTCACGAGGCCGGCGATGGCGCCCCCCTCGCGCACGCAGACCAGGAAGCCCTCGGTAGCCGGCTGGCTGTACCGCGCGATATAGGCCCGGCACTGCTCTGGCGTCATCGGCATCGAGTACCACGGATGATGCAGGCTCACGCTGGCCCGGGCCAGCGTGAGGAACTCGTCTTGGTCCTCCGCTGTGACCGGGCGCAGCACCACCCGGGACGAGCCGCCCACGTCATCGATGGTCATGAGGACCGATTATCCCAGCGGGACGGCTCAGGCCACCTCGGAGTGCCAGGCATAGTCACTCAGCTGCTCGTCCACCGGCGCGCCCGTGAGCCGGTTGGCCAGCGTCGACAGCGTGTAAGTGCCGATGCCGAGCACGACCTCGAGCGCGTTCTGCCCGGTGTAGCCGCTGGCCAGGAAGGCCTCCAGCGCCTCGTCGCCGACGTCGACGGCGCTATCGAGTACCCGGAGCGTGAACACCCGGATGGCGTCGAGGCGGTCCTCGGCCAACGGCTCGAGCGGGCCGCCGCGCAGCCGGGCGATGAGGTCCGGGCTGGCGCCGAGGCCGGTGAGCCGGGCCGTGTGCATGGCCACGCAGATGTGGCAGCCATTCCTGGTGGCCATGGTCATGATCAGAACCTCGCGGGCGACCGGATCCAGCGTCGTGTTCTCGAAGATCGCGCTGAGCCGCAGGAAGCCGTCCATGAGGTGCGGTGACGTCGCCATCCGGGCCAGTGCGGCCGGAAGGTAGCCGAGATGATCCCGGCTTGCCGCCATCTGCCGGCGCGCCGCCGGCGGGGCGGACTCGATGGTGTACTCCGGAAACACGGTGTGCTCCGGAAACACGGTGTGCTCCGGAAAGTCGGTGTGGACCGGGAACACGGAGTGCCCGTTGTGCGACATGATGACCTCGCGAGTAAACTAGACAACTAGGTTGACCAAACAGTAAACAAGGTTGTCGATTTATGTCAAATGTTGAGCCAGCCCGTGTTGAGCCAGCCCGGGATCAGCCAGCCCGTGATGAGCGAGCCAGCTACGGCTTCGAGCTGCCGGTGCTCCTCTTCGCCGGGTTCCGGTCGGTCATCGACGAACTCCACGCCGAGCTGGCGCAGCGCGGGCACCCCGACATGCGCCCGGCGCACGGCTTCGCGCTCCAGGCCATCGGCTTCTCTGGCGCTACCGCCGCCGAGACGGGCCGGCGCCTCGGCGTGTCCAAACAGGCGGCGGGCAAGACCATCGACCGGCTCGCCGAGCTCGGCTACGTCTACCGGACCGACGACGACGCCGACCGGCGGCGCAAGCTGATCCGGCTGACCCCGCGCGGCGTGGAGGCGCTGGCCCTGTCCGCGATGATCTTCAACGACATCCGGGCCCGCTGGGAAGCCGCGCTGGGCGCCGGCCGCCTGGCCGATCTGGAGGATGGCCTGCGGACCATGGTGCCTGGTGAGACCTTCGCGCTCGACGTGCCCGGATGGTTCGGGTGAGCCCCGGCGGCGTCACCGTGACGTTCGCGGGCTGCGGCGATGCGTTCGGCAGCGGCGGCCGTTTCCAGGCCTGCATCCACCTGCGGCATCCCGGCCTGGACGCGCCGGTGCTGCTCGACTGCGGGGCGACCTCGCTGACCGCGCTGCGGCGGGCCCAGCTGGATCCGGCCGAGACCGGCGCGGTGCTCGTGTCCCATCTGCACGGCGACCACTTCGGCGGCCTGCCATTCCTGATCCTGGATGCCCAGTTCTCCGGGCGGGTCCGGCCCCTCACCGTGGCCGGGCCGCCCGGCACCGGGCGGCGGCTGACCGACGCCATGGAGTGCATGTTCCCGGGATCATCACAGGTAAGACGGCGGTTCGAGGTGATCGTCGCCGAGCTGAGCCCGGGCCAGTCGGCGGACGTCGCCGGAATCGGGGTGCAGACGGCGCAAGCGCGCCACCCCAGTGGCGCACCCGCCCTCATCATGCGGCTGAACCTGCGCGGGACGGTCATCGCCTACACCGGTGACACCGCCTGGACGCCGGCCATCGCCACGGCCGCGGCCGGCGCGGACCTGCTCATCGCCGAGGCTTACTACTGGGATAAGCCGGTCCCGCACCACCTGCGGCACGCCGACCTCGTCGACCATGGTCGCGAGCTCGGCGCCCGGCGTACGGTCCTTACCCACATGTCCGCCGGCATGCTGGCCCGGCACAGTGCGGCCGGCCCGCACACCGCGATGACGTGCCACGAAACCGCATACGACGGGCTGGTCGTGGAGGTGTGACGATCGCGATAAGCAGCACCCCGGGGCGCAAGCAGCACCCCCCGCCGCTGGGATAAGCCGTCAGCGCTGGGATGCACAACTGGGTGGTAGCCCGCGGCCAGCACCGCCACGGTGGCCCGCGGCGTGATGACGGTCACCGTCTGGCCGGCGGTCCCGGGCGGGCGCCGTTCGGCGTAGCCGGCCGGCGTCCAGGCCAGCAGTTCGCCGCGCCAGATCAGCCACGGACTCCCGGCTTGCTCGACCATGGTGCCGTCCGGCAGCTCCGCCACCGGCGCCTGGTAGGTCCGCCGCCCCGCACCGGCCAGCCGGTCGGCGTGCCGCAG
>JBAPYC010000401.1:0-14940 GCA_049284535.1 Streptosporangiaceae bacterium | reverse complement strand
GCGCGGACAGCCCCTGCTGGCCGATGAGCACGCCCTTGGCCTGCTCGATGATGGCCCGGGAGTTCAGGGCCCCCTGCAGCTGGGCTGCCAGCGCGGTCTGCTGCTCACCCATCATCATGGTCGCGATGAGCAGCGCGGCAAGATCGGTGAACGCGAGCAGGCCGAGCTCGGCCTCGGCCGACCAGGGCCGGGTCTGGTCCGAGACCACGGCCACCACGCCCACCGCGTCCTGGTTGTACGGGATGGGGCTGGCCAGCACGGCCCGGACCCCGCGGGCGACCGCGTGCGGGCTGAAGTCCGGCCAGCGGTCGTCGTGGATCAGGTCCTCGGCCCGGATCAGCTCCTTGTCGTCAAAGGCCGAGATACACGGTCCCTGCTGGTGGCGGATCTGCAGTTCTTCCAGGTGGCGCATGCGGTCATCGGATACGGCCGCGTTCAGCAGGTGATGATCGACATCGGCCAGCATCAGGCCGGCGCCGTCTACCGAGAAGATGGCATGAGTGGTCTGGACGATCTGGTGCATGGCGTCCTCGACCCGCATCTCGCCGAAGCGCAGCCTGCCGAGCTCGTTCAACGCGTGACGTACGTCGTGTACCGAGACGCTCATCTGCCGGCTTCCTCCTGGCCTGTGCGCGAGCCTAGCTCCCGGATCTTACCCAGACGTCATCCCTGTATCTCGCAATACCCGTCGAGACCGGTCAGTTCCAGGATCCGCCGTATGCCAGGACGCGGATGGCGGAGGACAGGCGGGCTGCCATCCGGTCCGGCCCGGGCCAGCAGCCGGACCGACCCGATGTCGGCGAAAGCGGTCCCGGCCAGGTCGAAGACGAGCCGCCCGGGGCGTTCGCGCCGGATCAGCTCCAGCTCCCCGGCCAGCGCCGGCATGGTCACCAGGTCGAGCTCGCCGCTGATGAAGACCGTGGTCGTTCCCGGGGCGGCCTCCACCTTGATCGTGACCCGCTGGTTCAGGCAGTGACCGTCGGCCGGGTCGCTCATGGCCGGCCCCGCCAGGTCATCACCGGGCGGCGGGCAGAGAGGGGAGTAATAGTCAAGGGCCACGTCATCACGACTCCCGCGCAGCAGCGCTACAAGCTTCAGCCGGGTGCTGTCAGAAGGCGTGTTCCCGCGGTATTCCAGGAACCTGCGAGGGCAGTCTCGACCTTGCGGCGGGCCGCAGGGGTCTGGGCGGCGTCATGGCTTGTTCCAGTATGCCCCACATCCGGCGGCGCGCAAGCCAGCCGCGCCGCCGGCGGCCTATCCGCCGCCCCGGCGGATCCTGCGCGCGCTGGAGTCTGCGATCGTGGTCTCATGCCGTGGATCGAGCTCGATGGTGCCGTCAACGTCCGCGACCTGGGTGATCTGCCCACCGATGATGGCCACAAGACGGCCAGATCCCAGCTGCTGCGCGCGGACAATCTCCAGGAACTCTCGGCTGGCGACGTGCGCCGGCTGGTGACCGATATCGGTGTGACCACCGTCGTCGACCTGCGCAGCCCCAACGAGCTGGAGGCCGAAGGGCCGGCCCCGCTGGACGCGGTGGCCAGCGTGCGGCACGCGCACCATCCGGTTATGCCCGAGGTAGGCTCCACGACCGATGTGGTCGCCGACGCCTTGCTGGTCAGGCGGCGCGAGGATCTGTCCAGGTTTCCCGGCGATCCCGTCTGCGGCCACTACCTGGGCTACCTGGAGGACCGTCCGGACCAGGTGGTGGGGGCGCTCCGGAGTATCGCCCGCTCCGATGGCGCGGCCCTGGTGCACTGCGCCGCGGGCAAGGACCGGACCGGCGTGGTGGTGGCCCTCGCCCTGGCTGTGGCCGGGGTCCGGGCGGACGCCATCGTGGCGGACTACGCCGCGTCCGGGGAGCGCACCGGTGCGATCATCGGGCGGCTGCGGCGGTCCCGGCTGTATTACCGCGACATCGACGCCAACCCCGGTGACAAGCACCGGGTGCGGCCCGAGACCATGACCGCGTTCCTGCGCGAGATGGACGAGCGGTACGGCGGCGCCGGGCAGTGGCTGGCCGATCACGGCCTGTCCGCCGCCGACCTCGAGCGGCTGAGGGCTAAGCTCCGGGCAGGCGGCTGAGCGGGAACGGCGGCACCATCCGCAGGTCGGTGTTCCGGTCCGTCGCCTCCCCGGCCATGGCCGGGGTCCCCCAGGGGATATTGGCCGCCAGCTCGCGGTGCAGCGCGGCCAGTTCGCCCGCCGTCTGCAGGCGGCCCGGGCCCAGGGGGCTGTCGTGGTCGACCATGGTGGTCACGACGGACAGGTACTCGCCGTGATCGACGAGCTCCACGATCCGGGTCTGGCAGGGCCAGTCCACCACCGCGCACGTGGTGACCTCCCAGAACCCGCGAGCCGGATCGGCCGGGTCGCGGCGCGGGCGGATCGTGTTGGTG
Organism: Streptosporangiaceae bacterium; assembly: GCA_049284535.1. GTDB lineage: Bacteria > Actinomycetota > Actinomycetes > Streptosporangiales > Streptosporangiaceae > Palsa-504. The sequence continues at coordinate 12,541 of JBAPYC010000401.1, read as the reverse complement.
TGCGTGTGCCCGTTGAGCCACAGCACGACGTTGGGGAACCGGTGCAGCAGCGTCACCAGGGCGGCGCCGAGCAGCGGCTCGCCGTCCGGTCCGGGATGACCCCCGCGGCCGTTGTCGAGGGTGTCCGTGCCGTGATGGGAGAACACCACGACGAGCCGGTCATCGCGGCCGGTCCGCACCTGCTCCCCGTCCGGGCCCCGGTATGCCGAGTGGACTTCGGCGAGCTCGTTCTCCAGCCAGCGGGCCTGCTGCCGGTCCACGCACCCGGAAGCCCCGCCGGCCAGGCAGTTGGTGTCCAGCGCGATGAAGCGCACGGCCGGGGTGTCGTAGACGTAATAGGCGGTGCCGTCCAGCCGGTTGCGCTCACCGAACCCCTGCCCGGATGGCCGAGACCCGGCCCGCAGGTGAGCCTCGACGAAGTCCCGCCTGCTGATGGGCCGGCGGGAGGCATCCGGCCTGATCGTGCGGGACGGCCCGGCCATGAACGCCTCGGGCTGCTCGGTGAACAGGTGCAGCGCCCGGTCGTGGTCGAAGTCTTCGGGCAGGCCGGCCGGCTTGCGGCCGCCGGTGAGGGCGGCGGCCAGCCCCGGACTCTGGCGGCCTACCCCCTGATTGAGCGCCTCGTGGTTACCGAAGCAGGACAGCCAGGGCAGGGGCAGGCCCGATGCGGTGAATTCCCGCAAGGCGCGCTCCAGCAGCCCCGGGTGGTGCGGGTAGCCGAACTCCCGGCGGAACATGTCCGGCCCGTCCGGGCCCGGGCCGTCCGGCCGCCAGAACACGTCGCCGGGCCAGTCCAGCGACTGCACACCCTCATAGCCTGAGCCGCCGGAATCGGTACGCACCACCCCGCCGTCGAACAGGGCCAGGAAGGCCTGCAGCTCGTTCCACTGCGCGTTGTCGATGGCGTCGCCGGTGGTCACGGCCAGCTGGGCCGGCAGGCCGGTGGCCGGCCCGCGCACCTGCCCGAGCGTGCGCAAGGTCGCGTCCACCGCGTGCGGCGTGAGCGCCTCCTGCGGCCGCTGCACCGGCACGATCTCGGCGTACCGGGGGTCGGCGAAGCGGGCGTTGAGGAACTCAAAGCGGGCCGGTGACTGGACGTCGGCCAGCTGCAGGTCGGTGATGTGGACCAGGCAGAACAGCGGCCGGCCCGGCCCGGGCTTACCGGGGCCGTCGGCCCCGGGGACGCTCGCGCCGAGGTCCGTGCGGATCAGGTGGGACTCGCCCGGGGCGATCTCGACGGCGCGGTACGGGGCGGTCCGGCCGGCCCGCAGGACCGCCCCGCGGGCGAGGCGCCGCGCGGTGGTTAGCGGCGGATGGGGATGGCCCGGAGAGGGTCCTTGACTCACTCGTCTTCCACGGCCGCGGCCGGTTCGGAGCCCGACGACACCAGTACCGGGTCGGGGCGGATGGTCAGCGCGACGCGGCTGCCCGCCGGCAGTTCGGTGGCGTCCGAGGTGGTCAGCTGGGCCAAGATGGTGGTGTCGCCCAGGTCGACCGTGACCCGGCTGGTGGCGCCCAGGAACGTGACCGCGATGACCGTACCGGATAGCGGACCGGACTCAGCCGAGGTCTGCGAGGCCAAGGTCACGGCCTCCGGCCGGACCAGCGCCACCACCGGGCCGCCGGGCACGTCGCGGTCCATCAGGGGCAGCGTGCAGCCGCGGACGATCACCTCGCCGCCCCGGACCTCGCCGTCCAGCCGGTTGGACAGGCCCACGAACTCGGCCACGAACGACGTCGCCGGGCGGGAGTACACCTCGGTCGGGGAGGCGAGCTGCTCCAGGCGGCCCTCCCGCATGACCCCGACCCGGTCCGCGATGGCCAGTGCCTCTTCCTGGTCGTGGGTGACGAACAGCGTGGTGATGCCGACCTCGAGCTGGATACGGCGGATCTGGTCCCGCAGCTGGGCCCGGACCTTGGCGTCCAGCGCCGACAGCGGCTCGTCCAGCAGCAGGACCTGAGGTTCGATGGCCAGCGCCCGGGCCAGCGCGACCCGCTGCTGCTGGCCGCCGGACAGCTGGTGCGGATACCGGTCGGCCTGGGTGGACAGCCCGACCAGGTCGAGCATCTCCAGGGCGCGCCGGTCCCGCTGGGCCGTGGCGACCCGGCGCAGCCGCAGCCCGAAGGCCACGTTCTGCCGGACGGTCATATGCGGGAACAGCGAGTAGGCCTGGAACACCATGCCCATGTCGCGTTTGCTGGCCGGCAGCCGGGTGATGTCCCGGCCAGCCACGGTGATCCGCCCGGTGTCGGCGTCCTCCAGCCCGGCCAGCAGGCGCAGCGTGGTGGTCTTGCCGCAGCCCGACGGGCCGAGCAGCGCGATCAGCTCGCCCGGCTGCAGGGTCAGGTCGAGATGATCCAGCGCGACCACCGGGCCGTAGTGCCGGCTCAGGTCATCGAGCCGCACCTCGACGGCCTGCCGGTCGGCCGTGCCCGGCGTCCCGGTCACTGGTGAAGAAGTCACGGGCGGTACCTCATCCCCGGCCCCCGCGGAGGCGTCGGCCAGCGTAGGACAGGATCAGCAGGAGCACGAAGACGAACAGCAGCGCAGCGAACGAGGTGGAGAAGATCACCCCGGCGTTGGGGGTGTTGCGGCTGATAGAGTACAGCTCCTCCTGCAAGTTGTTGTACAGCAGCAGGTAGGCGATGGTGAACTCGCCGAGGACCAGAGCCCAGGTCAGCAGCACAGCGTTCAGGATGGCCTGGCGCATGTTCGGCACGATCACCCGGACGATCACGGTGAACCAGCTCGCCCCCAGGCTGCGGGCCGCCTCGGACAGGGTGGTGACGTCGATCGCGCCCAGCCCGGCGGCCAGGGCCCGGTAGGCGTAGGGCAGCGCCAGGATCACGTAGATCCAGAACAGCATGAGCGCGGACAGCTCGTAGTGCTGGATCTTGTTGTAGATGGGGCCAAGGCCCACCACCAGCACGATGGCGGGGATGGTCAGCGGGAGCAGGCACAGGAACTCGATGGTCCGGGCCAGCCACCGGACCCGGAGCTGGACCCAGATCATCGTCGGCACCAGCAGGACCACGGTGACCACGCAAGTGATGACGGCCAGCTCCAGCGTGATCTCGATGGCGCTGGCCAGCGGGGGGATGCCGGACGAGCCCTGGTAGGAGGTGATCTGCTTCCAGGCCGACAGCGACCAGGTGCCGAGCTTGGCGCCCTCCAGCGAGAACCGGGCCATGGCCAGCAGCGGCAGGATGAAGAACAGCCCGAACACGGTGAAGACCACGTACCGGAAGGCGTTCAGCCGCCGGCGCCGGCTGCCCTGCATACCGCGCTGGCCGCTGGCCGGCGGGCTGATCGGCGTCTCGCCGACCGAGGTTATCGCAGCCATCGCGCCGCCCGCCGCTGCAGCAGTGCGTAGGCCGTCATGACGATCGCCACGAGGATCACCATGCCCAGGGCCAGCAGGTCGGCCACGTTGACGTTGCTCAGCCCGACCTCACTGGACAGCGACGTGCTGATCTGCTGCGGCACCGTATAGGCGATCTGGTTCTCCCAGGCCTGGATGGTGGCGTAAGCGGACAGCGCGTTGGCGAACAGCAGCAGCAGGCCGCCGAGGAAGGCCGGCCACAGCAGCGGGCCGCCGACGTAGCGCCAGTACTGCCAGGCGGACGCGCCCAGGTTCTCCGACGCCTCCCGCCACTGGATCTTCACCCCGTCGATGGCGGGCAGGAAGACCAGCACCATCAGCGGTATCTGGAAGTAGGTGTAGATCAGGCCGATGCCCCACGGGAACGAGAAGTACCAGCTGGCGTGGAACAGCAGCCCGACCGGGCCGATGAGCGCCTGGAAGGCGAAGGCCAGCGTGACCCCGCCGAACTGGGCCAGCACGCCCGAGGCGGCTATGTAGATCCGGCGCACCGGGCCTTCCGGGTCACCCGAGGCAACGGCGTAGGCCAGGATCGCACCGAACACCGCCCCCAGCACCGAGGAGAGCACGCACAGCTTGAGCGAGCCGATGAAGTAGCCGCGCACCAGCGAGTTGCCGAGCTCGCCGAGGTTGGACGGCGCCCAGCTGCCGCTGGGGTTCTTGAGCGCGTCCACGACCACGATCCCAAGCGGCCAGATCAGGAAAATCGCGACGTAGGCGAGGAACGGGACGGAGCCGATCCAGGACGGCACGGACAGCCGGCGCCCGGCCCGCGAGGGCCGGGCGCCGGTCTGCGTCGTTGTCGCAGCGACAGCCACGTTCCCTCGCTAGCTCACGGCCTTCGCCCAGTTCGCCGCCAGGTAGTTGGCCGCGTCGGTCGCCTGGGTCGCGGACAGGAAGGTCGGCGTGCCGGTGACGGCCGGCAGCTTGGCCGCCGCCGCCTTGTCGATGGTGCCGTTGGAGGTCATGGCCGTCTGTTCCACCGGCCGGGCACCGCCCTGCAGCCACAGGTTCTGGCCACCGGTGGCGGCCTGGGAGTAGAGGAACTCCTCCCACAGCCGCGCGGCCGCGGGATGCGGGGCGGTCTTGTTGATGGTCTGCGCGTAATACCCGCCCAGGACGGCGTTCGGCGGGACGAAGACCTTCCAGTTCGACACGCCCACGTAGCTCGGCAGGTTCAGGTAGTCCCAGTTGAAAACGACGGGCGTGCTCCCGGCCTTGATGGTGGCCCCGGTGGCCGAAACGGGGGAGAAGTTGCCGGCCTTCTTCAGCTTGGCGAAGAAGTTCACGCCGTCGGCGATGTTGCTGGCCGATCCGCCCTCGGCCAGGCTGGCCATCATGACCCCATTCAGGGCGGCGTTAGCCGAGGTGGGGTTCCCGTTCAGCGCGACCGCGTTTTTGAACTTCGAGCTGAGCAGATCGTTCAGCGAGGTGATGGTGCCGAACTTGCTCGAGTACCCGACGGCCATGTAACCGCCATAGTCCTGGACCCAGATGCCGTTCGGCGCCTTCTGGGCAGCCGGGACGCTGCTCCAGGTGCTGACCTCGTACGGCGCGAACAGGCTGGTGTTGGCCAGGGCCACGGACATGCCGATGTCCAGGACGTCGGGCGCCTTGGCCGTGCCGTGCTCGGACTTCACCGCGTCGACTTCCTGCTGACTTGTGCCGTCAGGCAGCGCGGAATTGACCTTGATGCCGTATTTGCTCTGGAAATCGGAAATGATCGTGCCGTAGTTCGCCCACGTCGGCGGGAGCGCGATGACGTTGAGGGTGCCCTCGGCCTTCGCCGCCTTGATCAGGGCGCTCATGCCGCCGCCGGACGCGGCGGAGGCCTGGCTGGACCAGTTGGTGTTGGTCCCCCCGCTCGAGCTGGACGAGGAACTTGACGAGCAGCCGGCCGCCAGCAGCGCGGCCGCCGCGACGCCCGCGAGCGCAAACCGATATGACGATCTCACCAATGCCTCCTGAAAGGTTCTCCAGTCCCGGAGCGGGTCATGACCACCGGGGAACGCACGATCGGCGTCGATGCCGCGGCGGTGCCGATAAGGGCTGCTGGCCCACCTGTTCCCCCAAGCTGAGAGCGCAGGATAAACGCATCTAAAACGTTTAGCGTTCGAATGCTCACACACCCCGGAAAGGGGTGTCAAGGACCGTTACCGAGTTGCCGCAGTGAGCCGTGTCAATGCCGGGGGAACGCTGAGACCCGGGGCCTGGAGCGACGCACGTTCCACCAGTTCCACCGGGGCCACGTAGTCCTCCGGCGGGCGCCCGCTGAGCAGCCGCGCCATGACCGCCCGGCCCATCTCCCGGCCGTCCAGGGCGATGGTGGCCAGCGGCGGGTCGAGCAACTCGGACGTGGGCAGGTCGTCATGCCCGATGACCGAGACGTCCGGCCCGATCCGGTGCCCGAGATCGCGTGCGGTCTTGTAGATCCCCAGGGCCGTGTAGTCCGAGTTGGTGATGACGGCCGTGGGGGCATCGCGGCGGGCCAGCAGGGACCGGGCCGCCCTGGATACCTCGGTGATGGTCAGCGGCGAGCGCATAACCTCCGGCCGCATGCCGAGCTCGCGGGCGAAACGGCGGAAGTAGCGCAGCCGGTCGGGGTCGGCAGCCAGGCCGCGCGGGGCGGAGAGGAAGGCGGCGGAAACATGCCCGAGGTCAGCCAGGCGCCGCATAGCCAGCTCGACGCCGGCCGCGTTGTCGGGGTACACGCGCGACACGCCGGTGATCCCCTCGACCGATGCGTTCAGGGCCACCACCGGGGTGCCCGGCCGCAGTTCCTGCCACAGCCGCACCGATTCGCCCTTGCCGACCGGGGCGATGGCCAGCCCGGCCAGGCGCTGGGCCGCCATTTCCCGCACCTGCGTGCGCTCGCGCTCCTGCGAGTAGTACGAATCCAGGAGCAGCAGGGTGGCCCCGGCCGCCCGGGCGGTCTCCTCGGCTCCGGTCAGCACCTCGAGGAAGAACGGGTTGCTGAAGTTGCGGATGATCAGGCCGTAGGTGGAAGTCCGGCCGCGGCGCAGGGCCTGGGCTTGCGGGTTGGCCTGGTAGCCGAGCTCGCCTGCGACGGCCAGGATCCGCTGCCGGGTCTCCTGCGCCACGCCCGGCTGGCCATTCAGGGCGAAGCTCACCGAGGCAACCGACACGCCCGCCTGCCGGGCCACGTCGCGGATACCCGCTGGCTGCTGCGATCCGCCCTGCTGACTCGTCATGGCCTACCCGCGGTACTGACGCTCTGCGGCCCCAGGTAGGAGCGGAGGTACGTCGCTGAGAGCAGATCCTAACCACCTGCCAGGCCGCCGGCCAGGCCCGATCAGCGTCGTCACCAATGCGACATGTTGCAGTTGCCAACCTGACCGCCAACGGATGTCCGGCTGCCACGGGCACGAAACCTCCTGTTCGCCCGGACTAGTCATGATCTCGACTTGTCTAGCCAAGATCTGGCGTCTTGAGTCCCCGCCCCGGGGCTTGTGGTTTGGGAGGGTTATTTTGCGAGCAAGGCATGCCATCGCGGCGGGCGCCGCGGTTGCCGGCAGCCTGCTGCTCACCGTGGGCTGCAGTTCCCCGGGCTCCAGCAGCAGCAGCGCCAGCAGCGGGACCAACTGGTCGACGGCCGGGACCGCCGCAGCCGGGGGCGGAATCAACGCCCTGGTCGCCGCGGCCAAGAAGGAAGGCACGCTGAACGTCATCACGCTGCCGTCCAACTGGGCCGACTACGGCACCATCATGAAGGATTTCACCGCCAAGTACGGGATCAAGATCAACGACGCGAACCCGGACGGCTCCAGCCAGGACGAGCTGAATGCGGTCAACCAGCTCAAGAGCCAGAGCCGCGCGCCCGACGTCCTGGACGTGGGCACCGCGTTCGCGGTCAAGGGCGTCCAGGAAGGCATCCTGGCCCCGTACAAGGTCGCCAGCTGGAGCGCCATTCCGGCTGACGCCAAGGCGTCGAACGGCGCCTGGTGGGCCGACTACGGCGGCTACGTGGCCATCGGGTACAACTCGGCGAAGGTGAAGACCCCGCCGACCTCGTTCGCGGACCTGCTCAAGCCCGAGTACAAGAACCAGGTCGCCATCAACGGCAACCCGACCCAGGCCAGCGCGGCGTTCTCCGCGGTCTACGCCGCGGCGCTGGCCAACGGCGGCTCGCTGAATAACATCACGCCCGGCATCGACTACTTCAAGAAGCTGCATTCCGTGGGGAACTTCGTGCCGGTCACGGCCAGCGCGGCGACCATGGAGAGCGGCCAGACGCCGATCGTGGTCTGGTGGGACTACCTGCTGGCCTCCGAGATCGGGCCGACCGTCAAGGGCCTGAAGATCGTGATCCCGAGCGATGCCTCCTACGCGGCCTACTACGACCAGGCCATCAGCAAGTACGCGCCGCACCCGGCCGCGGCCCGGCTGTGGGAGGAGTACCTGTACACCACTACGGGCCAGAACCTGTGGCTGCAGGGCGAGGCCCGTCCGATCGAGCTGCCCAGCCTGGTTAAGGACAATACCGTGGACCAGGCCGCCTACAAGGCGCTGCCGCCGGCCCCGGCCGGGAACCTCACCTTCCCCACCCAGGCGCAGCAGGCGGCGGCGGAGAACGTGGTGTCCCAGCAGTGGTCCAGCGTGATCGGCTAGCTCTGTGGACCAGACAGTAGCGGCCTCTGGGGTCCCGGGATCCGTCACGGATCCCGGGACCTCCGGGTCCGGCCCCGCCGCCGCGCCCGGGCCGGCGGGCAGGCTGACCGTCACCGGTTTCCTGCGCTGGCTGCGCCTGATCTCCGGGATCGTGCCCTTCGGCATCTACGTGACCCTGGGCCTGCTGGCGCCGATGGTGGCGGTGGCGATCGGGGCCTTCGAGACTAACAGCGGCGCCTTTACCTTCAGCAACGTCCGCCAGGCGACCCACGGCGTTTACCTGCACGGCTTCTGGCAGAGCATCATCTTGTCCGTGCTGACCTCAGTGATCCCGGGGATCCTGGGCCTGCTGATCGCGTATGCGATCTTCACGGCCAAGCGCGGGAACATCCTCCGGCAGGTGGCCATCACGGCGGCCGGGGTCTTTGCCAACTTCGGCGGCGTCCCGCTGGCCTTCCTGTTCATCGCCACCCTCGGCTCCAGCGGGCTGGCCACCCAGTGGCTCACTAGCCTGGGCTTCAACCCGTACAACAACGGCTTTACCCTGTACTCGCTGACCGGGGTGGTCGTGGTGTACATGTACTTCCAGATCCCGCTGATGGTGCTGGTCATCCTGCCGGCTCTGGAGGGCTTGCGGCCGGCCTGGCGGGAGGCGGCCGAGAACCTCGGCGCCCGGTCCTGGGAGTACTGGCGGTTCGTGGGCGGCCCGGTGCTGCTGCCCTCGTTCCTGGGCTGCGTGCTGCTGCTGTTCGGCAGCGCCCTGTCCGCCTACGCCACCGCCGAGGCCCTGACCAACGGGACCATCCCGCTCACCGCGATCCAGATCGGGTCGTTCCTGAACGGCAACGTCATCGCCGGCCAGGAGAACATCGGCAAGGCCCTCGGCCTGGGCATGGTCGTCATCATCGCCGTCGCGATGGCCATCTACGTCGTACTCCAGCGGAGGTCCGCCAAATGGCTGCGGTAGTCGCACGCGAAGCCGCCGGCGGGGTGGCACCGCCCCGGCGCCGGGCCGCCGCCCGGAACAACGGCACCATCTGGCGCTGGTTCGTGCTGATCGTCACAGCGGTGTACTTCCTGCTTCCGCTGTGGGCGGCGCTGCGGTTCGCCGGGATCAGCGCGTTCGGCGCGGTGATCACCGCGCCCGGGTTCACCTCATCGCTGGCCCTGTCGGTCCGGCTGGCCGTCATCACGACGGTGATCACGCTCGTGCTGCTGCTGCCCACGGCCGTCTATGTGCACCTCCGGCTGCCCGGGCTGCGGCGGCTGATGGAAGGGATCACGATCCTGCCGATCGTCATCCCGCCGGTGGTGCTCATCGTGGGCGTGCTGGCCATCGCGCCGGATTTCCTCAAGAGCACCTCGCTCCTGCTGTCGCTGATCTACGTCATCCTGGCCATGCCGTTCGGCTACCGCGCCATCGACGCCGGGCTGCGCGCGCTGGACCTGAAGACGATCGTCGAGGCGTCGAATTCGCTCGGCGCCGGCTGGATCAGCACGCTGTGGCGGGTGCTCCTGCCCAACCTGCGCACCGCGCTGCTGTCGGCCACGGTGCTCACCGTGGCCCTGGTGCTCGGCGAGTTCACCGTAGCCAGCCTGGACCTGTACCAGACCTTCCCGGTCTGGATCTACGTCAACAGCCAGACCAGCGGCCAGGTCTCGGTGGCGGCCTCGCTGCTTGCCCTGTTCGTCACCTGGATCTTCCTGCTGGCCATCACCGTGCTCGGGACGCGGCAGTCGCGCAAGACCGGTGGCGGCACGGTCACGCTGTTCACCGTCTCACGTCAAGAAACGCGGGGGGACTAATGACCGCGAATACCGCCAAGGTGGCTAGCACCGCCGGCAGCGCGACCGCGGATGGCCTGCCGGCACCCGGACCAGGCGGCACCAGCGTCTCGCTGCAGGACCTGACCCGTTATTTCGGCCCGACCCGGGCCCTGGACGGCCTGTCCATCGAGATGGCCCCGGGCGAGCTGGTGGCCTTGCTTGGCCCGTCGGGCTGCGGCAAGACCACGGCGCTGCGCATCGTGGCCGGGTTCGAGACCGCCGACGCCGGGGCGGTCCTGATCGACGGCAAGGACATCTCCTCGGTACCCGCCGCCCGGCGGGACATGGGCATGGTGTTCCAGAGTTACAGCCTGTTCCCGAACATGTCGGCCCTGGACAACGTGGGCTTCGGCCTGCGGATGCGCAAAATAGGAACCGGGGCCCGGCGCAAGAAGGCGGCCGAGCTGCTGGACATGGTCGGCCTGGCCCCGCAGTCCGGGCAGTATCCCCACCAGCTGTCCGGCGGCCAGCAGCAGCGGGTCGCGCTGGCCCGGGCGCTGGCCATCGAGCCACGGGTCCTGCTGCTCGATGAGCCATTGTCCGCCTTGGACGCCAAGGTCCGGCTGCAGCTGCGCGAGCAGATCCGCACGCTGCAGCAGCGGCTCGGCACCACCACCTTGTTCGTCACCCACGACCAGGAGGAAGCGCTGTCCATGGCCGACCGGGTCGGCGTCATGAGCAACGGCAGGCTGGAGCAGATCGCCGCCCCCGACGAGCTGTACGCGGACCCGGCCACCGCGTTCGTGGCCGAGTTCGTCGGCGTGATGAACCGGATTCCGGCCGGCCTGGAAGGCGAGGGCCGGGTGGCGGTGCTCGGCGGCACCGTGCCGCTCCGGGTGCCGGGTCAGGCCGCGGAGCTGGCGGGCCAGCCGGTGGACGTGCTGGTGCGGCCGGAAGGGCTGCGCCTGGAGGTGGCCGAGAGCGGCAATGGCATCGTGACGACCCGGACCTTCCTCGGCTCGGTCACCCGGGTCGGCGTGCTGCTGGACGGCGACATCGAGCTGCGGATTGACAAGCCGAGCACGGAGACGGCCGCGCTGCCCCCGGGAGCCTCGGTGTCGGTCACGCTGCCGCCCGAGCCGGTGCACGTGGCCGCCCGGCGCGCGTGAACCGGCCCCGGCAGCCGGGAGAGCGTCACCCGGTGACGTAGGGAAGGATGCCTGCGATCGTGTCGAGAATGACGGGTGCGCTGGCCTGCTCCAGGTCGGCGCGGGTGCTGGCCCCGGTCAGCACGCCCGCCACGATCGCGGCTCCGGCCCGCCGTCCGGACTCGATGTCACTGGGGGTGTCGCCGGCCACCGCCAGCTCGCTGACCGCGCCGCCGTGCAGCTTCAGCAGCGCGGTCAGGGGCAGGTCGGGCCACGGCCGGCCGCGGCCCGCGTCGGCGGGGGACAGCGCCAGGTCGATGAGGCCACCCCAGGCCAGCTCGTCGATGATGGCGTCGCGGGTGACGGGGGAGAACCCGGTAGCCAGGCAGACCTGGACCCCGGCGTCACGCAGCCGCATGAAAGTGTCCTCGGCGCCGGGCAGCGGCGAGATCTTGCCCGCGCGGACGGCGGCGGCGTAGTGGTCCTCGAACGCCTCGTTGGCCTTGCGGGCGGCCGCCTCGTCGCCCAGGATGCGGCGGAACACCTCGATCTTGGACTGTCCCATGCTCGACCGCACGGCCACCATGGCCTGCTCGTAGCCGGCCCCGGACAGGTTCTGCTCGGTGATGGCTGCGGTGAAGGCGGCCATCACCGTGCCGTCGTCGGCCACCGTCGTGCCCGCCATGTCCAGGCAGGCCACCGTGATTCGGCTCAAAAGAATGTCTCCTCCGCGATCGCCGGGGAACAGGTCATGCCGCGCCCGCCTGGCCCGGTAACCAGGACGGCACCGGGCTCGGCCTCGGCTCGGTGGTACAGCGGATGACCGGGCGCCTGCGGGTCGACCTCGCTGTAGACCCCGGCCCAGCGGCGCTGGATCCGGGGGATCGGCGTGCCGAGCAGGATCTGCGCCCGGGCCAGCAGGAGGTCGTAGGCGTCCTCGTCCACGTCGAACGCGAACGGCTCGGCGTACTCGTGCGTGTCGCCGATGGTGAGCCCGCCGTCGGCCCGCTGCACCAGCAGCAGCTGGGCCCGGGTCCGCGCGGCGGCCCCGTCCTGCGGCGCGAGCCGGTCCCGGCCCGGCAGGTCATAGGCGGGGTAGTAGCGCAGCGAGTCGCCGTCGGCCAGCGCCGTGGTGACCCGCTGGGCCAGTGGTGCCGTCTGCATCATCTGCAGCCGCACCCGCCGCACACTGCCGTTACGCAGGTAACGCCCGGCCAGCCCGGTGTGCGCGGCCCCGGTGCACAGCACGACGAGGTCGCCCTGGTGCCAGGTCCCGGTGTGATCGCGAACCGCGTTCGGCACGATCTCGGTCACCTCGCGGCCCGGCAGCCACTGGTAACCGCCGCCGGCCAGGTGGGCCCGGAGCGCGGGCAGGACGTGACGCGGTTCGACGATCGCGTCCTGGCGGCAGTACAGCGCGCCGGCGAACTCGCCGCGAAGCGCCGGGTTGACGGCCCGGGCGGCCGCCGGGTCGAGCAGCTCGAAGCCGCGCTGGTCCGCGTCGGGGAGCGCCGCCGCCTCCTTCAGCAGGCCGAGCTCGGCGTCGCTGGCGGCCACGGTGAGCGAGCCCGCGGCCCGGAAGCCGAGGCCGGGAACCTGGGCGCCGAGTTCTCC
>JBAPYC010000400.1:0-3920 GCA_049284535.1 Streptosporangiaceae bacterium | reverse complement strand
CCTCGATCACCGCGTCCCAGTGCCGGCTGCGCACCGCGTCGTAGGCATGGTCCTCACGCCGGTCCGCGGCGACCAGATCCGCGCCCTCCGCCACGCCGCCGGCCTTGCCCCGCGCCAGGCAGGTCACCCGGTGCCCTCGCGCCACCGCCTGTGTGGCCGTCTCGCGTCCGAGCCAGGCCGTCCCGCCGAGAACAAGGATGTCCATGCCGGTAGTCCAGCATTGCCGGGCATCCGCGGACAGCCCCGTTCACGATGGGCGAAGTCCCGGCTGGCAGCCGGCCTCGGTGCCGGCGCCGAAGATCCGGCTGGGCGGGTCAGCCGGCGCGGGTCAGCTGGCGCGGGTCAGCCGGCGCGGTTGTACGGGGCCCGCCCCGGGGGCTGCTCCGGCCGCGGCCCGGCCTTCACCGGCGGGATGTCGTGCTCGGCCGCGTGCTGCCCGAGATGGAACTCCTTGCGATGGTGGAGGAGAGTCAGCGGCTCGCCGTCGAGCAGCTCGTACTTGGCCCGCTGGGAGGTGATCGAGACGCGCAGCCTGCGGCCGCGGTAGCGCAGCCGGAACTTGATCTCGGCCAGGCCGCCGGGCAGCCGCGGGTGGAACGCCAGCGGGCTCGAGGCCGAGCCCGCGCGCATTCCGCCGAACCCGCAGATCAGTGCCATCCAGGCGCCGGCCAGTGACGCCATGTGGACGCCGTCCGAGGTGTTGTGCTCGACGTCCCGCAGGTCCATGAGCGCGGCTTCGGCCAGGTAGTCGTGGGCCAGGTCGAGCTGGCCCACCTCGGCGGCGATCACCGACTGGGTGCAGGCCGACAGTGAGGAATCGCGGACCGTCAGCGGCTCGTAGTAGGCGAAGTTGCGCGCCTTCTGCGACTCGGTAAAGGCGTCCGGCCGCATGTACATGGCCAGCACCAAGTCGGCCTGCTTGACGACCTGCTTGCGGTACAGCTGGAAGTACGGGTAGTGCAGCAGCAGCGGGTAGTGGTCCTCGGGCGTGTTCTTGAAGTCCCACCGGGCGTAATCGGTGAAGCCCTCGTGCTGCGGGTGGACGTCAAGGCGCTTGTCGAACGGGATATACATCGCGTTAGCCGCGTCCCGCCAGCCTGCCGCCTCCTCGGTCGTCACGCCCAGGGCTTCGGCCGCCTCGGGCAGCTTCTTGACCAGATCGGCCGCGCTGGCCAGGTTCCGCTGCGCCATCAGGTTGGTGTAGATGTTGTTGTCCTTGACCGCGCTGTACTCATCCGGTCCGGTCACGCCGTCGATCCGGAACCGGCCCGCGGCATCGTGCTGCCCGAGTGAGCGCCAGAGCCGGGCCGTCTCGACCAGCAACTCCAGGCCGACTTCCTTCTCGAACTTCTCGTCCTCGGTGGCGTCCAGGTAGCGCACCACGGCGTCGGCGATGTCCGCGTTGATATGGAAGGCCGCGGTCCCGGCAGGCCAGTAACCGGAGCACTCCTGGCCCCGGATCGTCCGCCACGGGAAGGCGGCGCCCTCCAGGCCGAGGTCGGCCGCGTGCTGCTTGGCGTCCGCGATCACCGCGTGCCGCCAGCGCAGGGCATCGGCGGCGGCGGTCGGGTGGGTGTACATGAGTACGGGCAGGACGAAGGACTCGGTGTCCCAGAACGTATGACCGTCGTAACCCGTCCCGGTCAGGCCCTTGGCGGCGATCGGCCGGAACTCGGCCCGCGCGCCGGCCTGCAGGATGTGGAACAGCCCGAAGCGGGCGGCCTGCTGGATCTCGGCGTCGCCGTCCACCTCGACGTCAGCGCCGTCCCAGAACTCATCCAGGAAGGCCCGCTGCTCGGCCAGCAGGCCGTCCCAGCCGGTCAGGTGCGCGGCCGCGAGCGCGCCGACCACCTGGTCGATGAGCGCGGGACGGGAACGCCCGCTTGACCAGCCGTAGCCGACGTACTTGACCAGGTGCAGCTGCTCACCCGCGCCGACCTCAGCGGCGATCGTGAGCCGGCCCAGGTCGGGGTAGGACTCGACCCGGCTGCTCATCTTCTGCGGGCCACTGATCTCGTGCGACATCCCGGCCGCGATGCGCAGGTTGCTGACCCGGGTGTTGTGCACGAGCAGGGCCCGGGACCCGTTAGGTTCGCTGCACTCGTGAAACTCACTGACCAGTGGTGACTGCAAGATCGCGGAGAGCCGGGGGTCCTTGCCGCCCTGCGGCAGCTCCTCGTTGGCCACGATCTCGGACTGCAGCACCAGCCGCAGCTTCCCCTCGACGGGCTCCACGGTGTAGCTCATGCCCACGATCGCCCGCTGGGTCAGCGACACCATCCGCACCGAGGTCAGCCTGATCCGGGCGCCGGCCGGGGAGGACCAGTCAACCGTCCTGGTCAGCGTGCCCGCGCGCATGTCCAGGATGCGCTCGTGCGAGTGCAGGGTCCCGTACCTGATGTCGAACGGCTCATCGTCGACGAGCAGGCGGAAGATCTTGCCGTTGGTGACGTTGATCGCGGTCTGCCCGGCGTCGGGATAACCGTAGCCCGCCTCGGCGTACGGCAGCGGCCGCACTTCGTACACCGAGTTCAGATAGGTGCCGGGCAGGCCGTGCGGGTCGCCTTCGTCGAGGTTGCCGCGCAGCCCGATGTGCCCGTTCGACAGCGCGAAGATCGACTCGCTCTGCGCGAGCAGATCAAGGTCGAGCCGCTTCTCCACGAGCCGCCAGGGCTCGGTCCCGTAGGCCGACTGCTTGATCATCGGGCGTCCTTATCCGAGTTCCCGTTCCTGTCGAGGAGTTCCCCGACGTCCTGGACCACGATGTCAGCGCCGTGCTCCTTGAGCTCCGCGGCCTGGCCGACCCGGTCCACGCCCACCACCAGGGCGAAATGACCGGCGTGACCAGCGGCCACGCCCGCCTGGGCGTCCTCGAAGACCACGGCGTGCTCGGGGGGCACCTTGAGCGCCTCGGCCGCGGCCAGGAAGGTGTCCGGGGCGGGCTTGCCACGCAGCCCGCGTTCCTTGGCGACCACGCCGTCGATGCGCACGTCGAAGAGGTCCTCGATGTCCGCGGCCTGGAGCACTTGCTTGGTGTTCGCGCTGGCCGAGACGACCGCGGTGGCGATCTTCGCCTCCCGCACGGCCTTGATATAGCGGATGGTGCCGTCGTACACCTGCACGCCGCCCGCTTTTATCTTCGCCAGGACCAGGTCGTTCTTGCGGTTGCTCAGCCCGTAGAGGGTCTGCTTGCCGGCCGGGTCGTCGGGGCTTCCCTCGGGCAGGTTGATGCCGCGGGACTCCAGGAAAGCCCTGGTGCCATCTAGCCGGGGCTTGCCGTCGACGTAGGCATCGTATTCGTGGTGCTCGTCGAACGGCACATACTTCGTGCCAGTGGCCTTCGCGTGCTCGGCGAGGAATTCGTCGAACATCTCTTTCCACGCCGCCGCATGCACGGTAGCGGTCTGGGTCACCACGCCGTCCATGTCGAATAGGCATGCGGCAACACCATCAGGCAGCCCGAACATGCGCCCTCCGCGCTCGTTACGCCGGGAAGTCCGGCTTCTCGTCTGGGACCTCGAGGTCAGCCTTGGCCAGTTCCTCTATGTTGACGTCCTTGAAGGTGACCACACGGACATTCTTGACGAACCTCGCGGGCCTATACATATCCCAGACCCACGCATCCCGCATCGTAACTTCGAAGAAGACCTCGCCGTTATCGCTTGACCGCACGTTCAGCTCTACGTCATTTGTCAGGTAGAACCTGCGCTCGGTCTCGACCACGTGCGTGAACAACCCTACGACGTCGCGGTACTCCCGGTAGAGCTGCAGCTCCATCTCCGCTTCGTACTTCTCAAGGTCCTCCGCGCTCATGCGTCCATTCTCCTCTCGTTCTCCTCCGCGGGCCCGGCCGGGCTCATTTCGAGGGCCAGCGTGGCCCCGGCCGGCCCGGCGGCACGCCCGGCCGCGGAGGTCATGGC
>JBAPYC010000399.1:0-2253 GCA_049284535.1 Streptosporangiaceae bacterium | reverse complement strand
AAGGCGGCCAGGGGGGCCAGGAGGGCCAGGGCGGCTCCGGCAGCCAGGGACGCAGCCCGGACGAGGCACCCGCCCGTCCGTTCTGGCTGCGCCCGATACGGCGGGACAAGTAGCGGGCCGGCGCCGTGGATCTCAGTCCCGGCCAGAAGAAGGCGGTCTTCGCCGCCGTCGTCCTGGTGCTGGTAGCGCTCGGCTTGTGGCTCGTCGTGCCGAAGGTCACCAGCTCGCACGCCAGCGGCACGCCGACCGCCTCGCCCACGCCGACCGCCACCGCGCCGGTCCCGGTCACCACCATCACCGCCACCGCCACGCCGTCCAATGCGAGCGTCTCGCCGGACGCGGCCGGCAACCCGAACATCTACTCCTGGCTGCCGTTCACTCAGCAGGGCCTGGCGGCCGCCGCGGCGGTGACGGTCAAGTTCGCCAGCGCCTACAACACCTTCACCTACACCGAGAGCGCATCGGCGTACGTGGCCTCGATGAACGGGCTGATCACCAGCCAGCTGGCCGCGTCGCTGAACAACGTCTACACCACGCCCGGGGTAGCCAGCCTGCGCACGCAGGAGAAGCAGACCTCGACCGGGAGCGCGGTGATCAACTCGCTGCGCGCCTTCGGCAACTCCAGCCTGACCTTCGTGGTCGCTGGCACCCAGCACCTGGTCAGCTCCAAGGGCACCAGTAACGGCACGACCCAGTACGCGATCACCGTGACCGGGTCGGGCACTAGCTGGCAGGTGAACGACATCGAGCTGGCCAGCGCGGGCAACACATGACGAACCGGCTCCTGGTCCGGACCGAGACCCAGCAGGACCAGCTCCATTCACCCCGGACCGAGCGTGCCTCCCGGACCGTGATCTTCGGCATCACCGGTCTCGTCGTCCTGCTCCTGCTGGGGCTGCTGACCGTGCCCGTCATGATCGGCATGAACGAGTTCTTCGCGGCCACCGCGGGCTGCTCGGGCCAGCAGACCGGCACCGTCGGGCAGCCCACGGCCGGGACCGGCGCCAGGTCGATCCCGTCGGACTACCTGTCCTGGTACAAGAAGGTCGGCCAGCAGTACGGCGTGCCGTGGACGATCCTGGCCGGCATCGGCACGGTGGAGAGCGACAACGGCCAGACCACCCTGTCCGGCGTGCACAGCGGGCAGAACGGCTTCGGCGCGGCCGGCCCGATGCAGATCGGCATCGGCGACGCGGCCGGCAACACCTGGGGGGGCGCCCCGATTCACCCGGCCAGCGAGGCGGTCGGCGGCGTGGCCACCGACGAGGACGGTGACGGGGTCGCGAGCGTGTACGACCCGGCGGACGCCATCGCGGGGGCGGCCAAATACCTGGTCGCGGCGGGGGTGCAGACCGACCCCTCCTCGGCCATCTTCTCCTACAACCACCTGCAGTCCTACGTGGAGAGCGTGCTCTTCTACGCGGGCAAGTACGCGGGCGGTAACTTCTCGGTGGTCTCGGCCAGCCTGCCCTCGTCCAGCACGGTGGCCGGCTGCACCGGCTCGCCGACCAGCCTGGCCGCCGTCAGCGCGCCGACCCAGGCGGTCTCCACCGCCATCTCCTACGCCCAGGACCAGATCGGCAAGCCGTACCTGTGGGGCGGCACCGGGCCGGACGCCTTCGACTGCTCGGGCCTGGTGATGATGGCCTACCGCACGGCCGGGATCAACATCGCCCGGACCTCGGAGGACCAGTGGACCACCGAACCCCATGTCGCCGCGTCCCAGGTGCAAACCGGCGACCTGGTGTTCTTCGCTGGCGCGGACGGCACGCCCACCTCACCGGGGCACGTCGGCCTGGTCATCGGGCACGACCAGATGATCGAGGCCTACGCGACCGGCTTCCCGATCCGGGTCGCCAGCTTCGGCACCGCCACCTCGCCGGCCGGCGACCAGGATCCGGTCGGCTTCACCCAGCCCTGGACCAACGCGACCGTCAGCCCGCAGGCCTCCGCCTCCGCCGCCTCGATCCCCACTCCGTAACCGTCGTTGCAGGTTCTCATCTGCGATGCCGCAGCTGATCCGCGTCCCGGCCGAGCCGGCCACCTCCAGGCCGACGTCGGTCAGCACCCGGCGCAGGCGACACCGGCCCGGGGGTCACGGACACGGAAGGTCCGCCTCGAGCCGGGTCCCGCAACCCGGCGGGCTATCCACCCGCAGCACGCCGCCCACCGACGCCACCCGGTCGGCCAGGCCCCGCAGCCCCGATCCCCCTTCGGGCCGGGCGCCGCCGGCCCCGTCGTCGCTGACCTGCA
>JBAPYC010000398.1:0-6214 GCA_049284535.1 Streptosporangiaceae bacterium | reverse complement strand
GGCCGGCGTCGCCGAAGCGCAGCGCGTTGTCCAGGGAGGCCGACAGCAGCGGCCCAAGCAGCCGGGCGGGCTCGGCCACCCCGGCCGCGCGGAGCAGGTCCTCCGCCTCGGCCACCAGCGTGATGAGGTGGTTGGCGGCGCCGGCGATGGCCGCGTGGTACAGGTCGCGCTGCTCCTCGGCCACGAACACCGGCTCGCCGCCCATCTCGATCACCAGCGCCTCGGCGGCTGGCCGGAGCACGTCCGGCGCGGTCACCCCGAAGGAGATGCCGCGCAGCCGGTCCACGTCGTCCGGGCGGCCGGTGAACGTCATCACCGGGTGCAGGGCCAGCGGCAGCGCGCCCTGGCGCGACGCGGGCTCCAGTACCCCGATGCCGTAGCGGCCGCTGGCGTGGGCCAGCATCCGGCCCTCCAGCGGCGCCCCGGTGGTTGCCAGCCCGGACACCAGGGGGGGCAGGGCGTCGTCGGGCACGGTCAGCAAGACCAGGTCGGCGTGGCGCAGGACCTGGGCGGGTTCGGCGATGACGGCGGCGGGGAAGTTAGCCCGGGCCCGGCGTACGGAGGCCTCGGACACTGCGGCCACGGCCACGACCTCATGACCGGCCCGGGCCAGGGCCGCGCCGAGCGCGGTGCCGGCCCGGCCGGCGCCGATCACGCCGACGGCCAGGCGGGCCGGATGGCCGGCCGGATCACCGGCCTGCGGGTCGAACTCAGGTGTCATCTCGTTCCAGTCCTCGGCGGGTACCGGACGGCGGTTACTGCGGTGATCAGGATAGTCAATAACAAAGGCGCCGGACCCCCAGCAGGGGCCCGGCGCCTGTTGTCAGCAGCCGGGGCTAGAAACCGTAACCGTAGTCGTTGACGGTGGCCTCGGACCCGCCCATGCAGTCGGCGTTGGCGAAGCCCAGGATGGCGATGGCGCCGCCGCACAGGTTGATCGGCACGCTGATCGGCACGTTTGCCGTGTTGCCGTTCAGGATGCTCAGGTTGCCGACGCCGGTGACGTTGCCGTTGCCCGACGGGCCGGGATGCGCGAACGCCGGCGCGGCCGTCAGGGCCACCGCGGACGCCGACATGACAACTGCTGCCGCGACACGGGACTTGATCTGCATATGTTCTCCCCCGAAGATTGATGTTGGCTACCCACCGTAGCGGAAGTTAACCACAATGGGTAGTCATAAAATAGCGGAACGTCACATACGACTGGTGAGGAGCGGTTAAGCAGCCCGTTCGGTCCGGTTACTGATCAGGCCGAACGGGCGTACTGCGTGCCCCGCAGCCAGCACCGCCGGGGAAGGACCGCGGCAGAGCGAACGCGTTGAGATGGCTCTGATGCGTTACCAGCAGGAGATTCTGCAGCGCGCTGGCCGGGGTGAGCGGGGTGAGCGGATGGTTCTCAGGCGGCCCGGGCCACCATCTGCGCGGCTCAGCCGACCGGCGGCCGGGCGGCTTCGTCGGTGCCGTCCCGGTCACCGGGTATGCGGCAGGAGTTCTCCAGGTACAGTGCGGCGCAGCCCAGGATGACGGCGGATATGAACGTGATGACCGCGGTCAGCGCGTCCTCGCGTGGCGTCGACGCGGTCAGGTTGCCGGCCAGGTAGATGTCGAAGCCCGCGGTCAGGCCGGCGATCACGGCCGCGGCCACGGCGCTGGCCTTGGCCAGCGCGACCATCCGGGTCACGAACATCGGCGCGACCGGTTTGCCGCCGCGCTTGCCCGCGATCCGGGCCCGCAGGTCGCGGCCGGTCCAGGCCTCGGCCGCGGCCGCCAGCAGCAGCGCCGGGACCGCCGTCCAGGGCAGCGGGGGCAGGTTGGCGTACACCGCGCGCAGCAGCACCCAGCCGATGGCCGCGCAGATCACCGCCGTTACCACCAGGGTGGGTAGCCGGGTCGGCCTCATTGCGGCCGCCTCACTGTGCCGGCCTCACTGTGCTGGCCTCACTGTGCTGGCCTCATTGTGCCGGCCCAGCCGGGAGGCTCAAGGTCAGGTCGGCGCGCCGGCTGATGTCCTGCCCGCTGAGATTGGCGCCGCCGAGAGAAGCGCCGGCCAGCAGGTC
Organism: Streptosporangiaceae bacterium; assembly: GCA_049284535.1. Lineage (GTDB taxonomy): Bacteria > Actinomycetota > Actinomycetes > Streptosporangiales > Streptosporangiaceae > Palsa-504. Next base: position 4,157 of record JBAPYC010000398.1, on the reverse strand, counting down.
TGCCACCGGGCCGCGGCCCGGCAGCCGCGCGCCGGGGTCCAGGTCGTGCCAGGGCGCGAGCACGAACGCGCGCTCGTGCGCGCGGGGGTGGGGCAGGGTGAGCACCGGGTCTGCGCTGATCTCTTCCGCGAAGCTGATGATGTCGATGTCGAGCGTACGCGGCCCGAATCGTACCGCTGCCGGATCGGGGGGCCGGACCCGGCCGAAGTCCGCCTCGATCCTGTTGACCACGGCCAGCAGCCCGGCCGGGGACAGGCCGGTGGCCACGATCACCACCGCGTTCAGGTAGTCGGGCTGGGACGGGCCGCCGACCGGGGCGGTCTCATAGACCGGCGAGACGGCCAGCACCTCAGTCTCCCTGAGCCGTCCGAGGGCTTCCACGCACCCTTGCAGGGTACCCAGGCGGTCGCCCAGGTTGGCCCCGACGGACAGCACCGCGCGGCGGCGTGCGCTCACGCCTGCTCCGCGGGTTCGGGGCGTGTGTTGTGGGGTTCGGCGCCTTCCGGGCCTGCGCCCTCCTGACCTGCGCCGTCCTGATCTGTGCCCTCCTGACCGGTGCCGTCCTGACCTGTGCCGGCCGCGGCGGTGCGCCAGGCGGCGGCCACCCGCACGGTGTCGGCGTTCAGCGGGACCTGATGCACCCGCACGCACCAGGCGCCCGCTGCGGCGGCCAGGGCGGTGATGGCCACGGTGGCCCCGTCGCACTCCTCGAATGGCCGGGGCGTGCCGTCCGGCCCGGCCAGGAGGTTGCCGAGGAAACGCTTGCGGGACGCGCCGACCAGGACCGGGAAGGTGCCGGCATCCAGCGCGGCCAGCTGACCCAGGTGAGTCAGCAGCGGCCAGTTGTGCTCCGGCCGCTTGCCGAAGCCCAGGCCAGGGTCGATCACCACCCGGCCGGGGTCGACCCCGGCGGCCAGTACCGCGTCCACCCGCTGGGACAGCTCGTCGCGGACCTCGCGGACCACGTCGGCGTAGACGGCGCGGTGGTACATCTGGCGGCTGTGGCCGCGCCAGTGCACGACCACGTAGGACACCCCGGCCGCCGCGACCAGGCGCGGCATATCCGGGTCAGCCAGGCCGCCGCTCACATCGTTGACCAGCTGGGCCCCGGCCTCCACCGCGAACTCGGCCACCCGTGCCCGCATGGTGTCCACCGACACGGGCAGGCCGGCCCGGACGAGCTCGGTGATGACCGGGCCGACCCGGCGCAGCTCCTCGGCCTCGTCGATCCGCTGGGCTCCCGGCCGGGTGGACTCGCCGCCCACGTCGACCAGGTCGGCGCCCGCGGCCATCAGCTCCAGGCCATGGGCGATGGCCGCGTCCGCCCCGAACCACTGGCCACCGTCGGAAAACGAGTCCGGGGTGACGTTGACCACCCCCATGACCAGACAGCGGTCCGCGCGGGGCAGGCCCTGAAGGGTACCGGGCGGGAGCGTCACCGCCGCAGCGCCGGCGTACGGCGCAGCCTTCTGCGGACCTTGCCCGCACCCATCTTGCGGGCGACCCTGCGCGCGATCCGGCGCAGCTCGAGCCGCGGCCAGACCAGGAAGGCCTCGGCCTCCAGCGCGGCCAGGGCGATCCGGGGCGTGTCCTTGGTGCCGGGGAAGACGAAGAACCGCGGCTGCCAGACCGGGCAGAACTTGGCGTTGAACTTATACAGGGACTCGATCTGGAACCACTTGGAGGCGAAGATCAGCACCGAGCGCCAGGCCCTGAGCACCGGGCCGGCGCCGATCCGCTCGCCGCGCTCGAGCGCGGCCCGGAACACCGCGAAGTTCAGCGAGATCCGCTTCACGCCCAGGCAGGAGGCGGCCTTGATCGTCTCAGTGATGAGGAAGTCGTTCAGCCCGGGCTGGGCGTTCTTGTCCCGGCGCATCAGGTCCAGGGACAGCCCGTCGGCGCCCCAGGGCACCAGCTGGAGCACGGCCCGGACCACGCCGTTCTCGGTGGCGGTGGCCAGCACGCAGTCATCGTCGCCGATCCGGCCCAGGGCCATGGAGAAGCCACGCTCGGTCTGGCTGCCGCGCCAGGAGTCGGCGGTCCGCACGATGGCCTTCAGCTCGTCGGCCGGGATATCGCCCACCCGCCGGACCTCGGCGGTGTAGCCGTTCTTGGCCACCCGATTGACCATCTGCCGGACGTTGCGCATGGACCGGCCGGACAGGCTGAAGTCGGCCACGTTGACGATGGCCTCATCCCCCAGCTCCAGCGCGGTCAGGTTGCCCTCGCGGCACCACACCTCGGCGCCGAGCTCGCTGCAGCCCATCACGGCCGGGGCCCAGGCGTGCCGGGCCGCCTCGTCCAGGAACGGGCCGATCACGCCGGGCCACGCCTCCGGATCGCCGATCGGGTCGCCGCTGGCCAGCATGACCCCAGACACCACCCGGTAGCAGACGCAGGCCTTGCCCGTGGCCGACCAGATCACGCTCTTGTCGTTGCGCAGCGCGAAGTAGCCGAGCGAGTCCCGGTCGCCGTACTTGCCCAGCAGTTCCCGGATCCGCTCCGCGTCGGCCGCGCCGAGCCGGCATCGCGGCTCGGCCGGGCGCAGGAACAAGTACGCGGCCACGCCCAGGGTAAATAGCCCCAGCGCGCTGGTCAGGAGGTTGAACATGTCGCCGCGTGCCTCGGGCGCCCACTGAACGGGCCCGGAGAACCCGACCAGGCCGGTTATGACCTCGGTGACCCGCTGGCTGAAGGTGTAGTCCTGGGCCAGCCCGCGGGCCGCCAGGATGTAGGTCAGGCCGATGGCCACGTCGGCCACGATCAGCCCGGCGACGGCCCACAGGGCCCGCCACCGGTTGGGCTGGTCGCCTTCGGCGTAGAACTGATCCCGGAATACCAGCAGGGCGACCAGCACCAGCACGGCGACGATCGCGGTGACGATGTGGCGGTCATGGAGGAAATGCATGGCGATGTCGAAGGCGAGCAGCCCGGTCACCACCTGCCAGGCCCGCCGCTTGCGGCGGCGCAGGCCGTGCGCCAGCATCAGCAGCGCCAGGCCGACCAGCACATCGGTGGTGCGGGCCACGTTCATCAGCGTCCCGGGCACCAGGTGGCTCAGGGTGTGGAACCGGTACACCAGGTCAGGCCGGAGGGTGTTGACGATGTCCGACAGGCCGATGAGCGCGGTGAGCAGGGCCGCGGCACGCGGCACCCAGGCACGCTGATGCCGCCGGTCGACGACCGGCGGTTCCGTACCGGGCTGCTGTGCAGCGTCGTCGCTGTCGCTCATCTCGGCGGCTTTCTTGTCAGGCCCCAGAGCACGATGGGCCAGCGTAGTCATGGTGCCGCCGCCCCGTGTCCTGCGTTCACGGTACCCTCCCCAGGGTTGGCCACGCCGCCGGTTGACTCCGATGCAGCCAGCGGGACCAAGGCGGCCTACCCCTAAGACGACCGGATCGGCCTTTCAGTTCAGTGCCGCCCGCAGATTCAGTGCCGCCGGCAGATTCAGTGGCGGCCGTAAATCAGGCTCATGGCCTCGGTGCGGGTGACGTTGTTGTCACGGAACAGCCCGCGCACCGCAGAGGTGACCGTCTTGGCGCCGGGCTTGCGCACCCCGCGCATGGTCATGCACAGGTGCTCGGCCTCGATGACCACGATCACCCCGCGCGGTTCCAGCGTGTCCACCAGGGCGTCGGCGATCTGGCTGGTCATCCGCTCCTGGACCTGCGGCCGCCGGGCGTAGACGTCGACCAGCCGGGCCAGCTTGGACAGCCCGGTGATCTGGCCCTTCTGGTTCGGGATGTAACCGATGTGGGCCACCCCGAAGAACGGGACCAGGTGGTGCTCGCAGGTGGCGTACATCTCGACGTCCCGGACCAGGACCATCTCGTCGTGGTCCGCGTCGAAGACGGTGGTCAGGACATCCTGGGGCTGCTGCCGCAGGCCGGCGAACTGTTCGGCGTAGGCCCGCGCGACCCGGGCCGGGGTGTCGCGCAGGCCATCCCGTTCGGGATCTTCGCCGATGGCAAGCAGGATTTCCCTGACCGCGCCCTCGATGCGCGGCAGGTCGAAGTCGCGCCCAGTGCCGGCTGGGCCAGTGCCGTCCGGGCCTGTGCCGTTCGGGCCTGTGCCGTTTGGGCTAGTGCTCGCTGGGCCGTCGTCCCGGACCGCAGGCGCCGGAACTACCTCGGTCATACGTTGCCGCTGGTCTCGCC
>JBAPYC010000397.1:0-3394 GCA_049284535.1 Streptosporangiaceae bacterium | reverse complement strand
CGTCGGTCCCGCCCAGGGCATCGGACTCGCCGCGGGCATCGGACCCGCCGCGAGCCCGGGTGGCGGCTGCCGGGTCCATGGTCAGCCGACCCCGGCTACGGCGCTGTCGCCAATGGCTGGTTCGGGTTCCACGATCCGGCCGTCGCGCATCTTGACCACGCGCCCGGCCGCAGCCGCCACCTCGGCGGCGTGCGTGACTAGCACGATGGTCTGGCCGCCTTGGTGCAGGCGGCGCATCAGCTCGATGACCTCGGCCCCGCCCGCGGAGTCCAGCGCCCCGGTCGGCTCGTCGGCCAGCAGCAGGGTCGGGTCGTTGGCCAGGGCCCGGGCGATGGCCAGGCGCTGGCGCTGACCACCGGACAGCACGCCCGGGACGGCCAGGGCCTTGTCACCGATGCCCAGCAGGTCGAGCAGATCCCGGGCCCGGGTCTCGGCCATCTTGCGCTTGCGGCCCGCGATGATCGCGGGCAGCGCCACGTTCTCCAGCACGGTCATGCCCTCGAGCAGGTTAAAGAACTGGAAGACCAGGCCAATGTGGTGGCGGCGCATCCGGGCCAGCTCGTCCTCGGTGCGGCCGGTGATCGGCTCGCCCGCGACCGTGATCTCGCCCTCGTCGGGTGTCTCGAGGCCGGCCACCAAGTTCAGCAAGGTGGACTTGCCGCAACCCGACGGGCCCATCAGGGCGACGAACTCGCCCGGCTCAAGAGTCAGGTTCACGCCGCGCAGCGCGCGGACGGGCGCGTTCTCGGCCTCGAAGGTCTTGCGCACGCCGCGCACAGCTAGTGCCGGATGGGTCTCGCTCATTGTCCCCCCATGATCTTGTAGGCAAAAACCGGAGTGTCGCGTCCCTTGACCAGCTGCGCGCCCAGTGCGGTCGCGGGCACGTCCGCGCGCAGCGCCTTGAAGGTGGCCTCGGACATAACAGTCTCACCGGCCGCGGCCAGCTGCTGCAACCGCTGGGACAAGTTCACTGTGTCTCCGACCAGCGTGTACTCGAGCCGCTCGACCGAACCGAGCAGGGCCGCCGCCGCCTCGCCGGTGGACAGGCCCAGCCCGAGGCCGAACGGCGGCAGGCCGTCGCCCTGCCAGCGGGTGTTGATCTCGGACTGGGCCGCGTGCATGGCCAGTGCCGCGACTACGGCCCGGTCAGCGTGATCCGGTTGCGGGAACGGCGCCCCGAAGACCGCCATCACCGCGTCACCGACGAACTGCATCACCGTGCCGGACTGGCCCAGGATGGCCTGGTTCATCGCGGCCCGGTGCGTGTTGAGCTGCCCGGCCAGCTGGCTCGGGTCGGCGTGCTCCGCGATGGTCGAGTACGACCTGATGTCGCTCATCAGGACAGTCACCTCGACCCGCTCGGTCTCCCCGATGCCCCGCTGTTCCTGGCGGAGCTTGGCGGCCAGGCCGCTCGGCAGCAGCCGGGATAGCGTCTCGCCCTGCTCTTCCCGGTCAACGATGGCCTGGTGGAGCATGCGCAGCCGCCGCAGCGCGCTCTGGTTGCCGGCCGACACGCTCTGGGACAGCCTGACGAAGACCGCGTCCACCTCGTCCGCGACCGCCTCGGGCGGGACGGCGCGGACGGCCGCGATCGCCTTGATCGTCTTGCCTTCCGCGACCAGCCCGAGCAGTTCCTCTTCGGCGGGCGTGAGGTTCCCGGCCGGTACGACCGGGGCGACCAGCGCCTCCACGATGGATGGGTCCAGGGCGGTGCCGCCGGTGGCCACCGTGCGAATGGCGTCCACCAGCTGGCTGCCCTCGGCGACGTGGTCCTTGAGCAGGTAGCCGTATCCGGACGAACCCTCGGCCAGCAGCGCGACCGCGTACTCGGGCTCGTCGTACTGGGACAGCACCACGACCCCGGTGCCTGGGTGACGCTTGCGCACCTCACGGGCGGCGTCGATGCCCTCGCGGTGGAACTTGGGCGGCATCCGGATGTCGGTCACGATCACCTGGGGGTGGGTGGCCTCGGCGCCGCTGACGAGCTCGTCGTAGTCGGCGGCTACCCCCACGACATGAAGGTCGCGGCGGGAGTTGATGAGGGCACGGACCCCCTCGCGCACGATCAGGTTGTCATCCGCCAGGAAGACGCTGATCGGGCCGGGTGAGCCGCTGTTGTGATCCATATACACAGTTGTCGCATACGGCCGTGGTCAGAGCCAGAGAGCAGGCATGCCAGCGTGCGGTGGTGGTAGCACGACACCGCGGCGCGGCCAGCTTCCGCGGCAAGTGCCGGGCACCATCCTGGTCCCGGCCTGGGGCCGCCGCGCACGATCGGAGCATGCGATACGAAAGCTGCGTTACCTCACTGTCCTGGATCCCCTCCGAAGCCATCACCGGGCCGAGCCGGGCCGCGTTCGACAAGGGCTTCACCCACTACGACGACCCACCGCCCGCGGAGTTCGGCGATATCGAGGAGCTGCGGGCCGCCGACCGGTTCCGGTTCGCGAACGTGCTGCGGGCCTGGATCGAGGTTGACGACGCGGGCCAGATCACCGCCGGCGGATACGATGGCGGCGGGCTGATGGGCATCACCAAGGTCCGGCTTGGCGGGCTGAGCCGTACCTTCCAGGCCGTCGCCCTGCCCGACATCCAGCGTTCCCCCGAGCAGGGTGATTCCTGGATGCGCTTCGTCCAGACGACGGGCGGCCGGACGGCCGTGCCCATGCCCAGGCCAGTACGGCGGCCTCCGTTCATCCAGTGGCAGGCGCCGCTGGTGTGGACCACGCTGTCCCTCACCCTGCACGCCGACGGCCGGGCCGATTACAAGGTCGAGGGGGCCAGCCGGTTCCCCCGGCACTGGATCTACGACGACGGCGGCCAGCTGGCGCACAAGTCCAGCGTGACCGACTACGTCGACTGGTCCCGGGTGTCGTTCGGCCGCCACAGCCCGTGGGGGGACGCGGATTCCCCGGCCCTGGTGACCGCGGTGGAGACCGCGCTGGAGCGGACCCTGTCCGTGCAGCTGATGCACGGCGCCGCCGCGCCGCGGATCAGCCGCGTGAAAGCCGGCACCGAGATGGTCCGCCAAGGCGACTCCGGCGACGAGATCTACCTGATCCTCGACGGCGTGATCCGGGTCGAGCGCGACGGTAACCGGCTGGCCGAGTACGGGCCCGGGGCCCTGCTTGGCGAGCGGGCGGCGCTGGAGGGCGGCACCAGGACGTCCACGCTGGTGGCGGTCACCCCCTGCCGGGTCGCGGCGGTCCCCGCGGGCCAGCTCGACCCGTCGGCGCTGGCCGAACTCGCCGCCGGGCACCGCCGCGAAGACGCCGTGGCGGCCGATGACTTCGCGCTGGCCGACGGCACCGCGCTAGCCGACGACACCGCGCTGGCCGACAACGCAGCACGGTCCTGAGCGTGCGCGTTCACCTATGCGGCGTGCGGGGTTCGA
>JBAPYC010000396.1:0-13249 GCA_049284535.1 Streptosporangiaceae bacterium | reverse complement strand
GATCCGGGACGTGCCGATCTCGGAGGCGGCCATGGTGGCCGCGGGGGTCGGTGCCGCGCTGGGTGGCATGCGTCCCGTGATCGACCTGAACTTCCTGGACTTCGCGTTCGGCGGCATGGACGAGCTGTGCAACCAGGCGGCCAAGATCCACTACATGTTCGGGGTCCCGGTGCCGATGGTGGTGCGGGCCACGAACGGGATCGCGTTCGGCGGCGCGCAGCACAATAACGTCATCGAGTCCTGGTTCGCCGAGATGCCGGGCCTGAACGTGGCCGTACCCGCGACGCCCGCGGACACCAAGGGCCTGATCAAGTCCGCGCTGCACCTGGATGACCCAGTCTTGTTCCTCATGCACAAGGCGCTCACCGGCGTCCGCGGCGAGGTGGGCGGCCCGGATGAGTTCATCCCGTTCGGGCTGGCCAGCATCGTGCGCGAGGGCAGCGACGCGACCCTGATCGGCTACGGCGCCACCGTGCGGACCTGCGTGAGCGCCGCCGAGCGGCTGGCCGCCGAGGGCGTCTCCGCCGAGGTGATCGACCTGCGCACGCTCTACCCGCTGGACCTGGAGACGGTCACGGCCTCGCTGCGCAAGACCGGCCGGGCGGTCATGGTGGACGAGAGCCCGGGCTACGGCGGCGTCGGCGCGGAGATCGCCGCGTCCCTGCAGGAGGCGGCGTTCGACTACCTGGACGGCCCGGTCACCCGGGTGCACGCGCCCCACTCGCCGGTGCCGCAGAGCCGGGTCCTGCTCGAGGCTTTTCTGCCGGACAGCGGGCGGGTCGAGAACGCGGTCCAGGCCCTGCTGGCCCGCGCCTGACTTGGCCGGCCCGGCTGGACCTGGGCCGGGTATGAAGGTGCTCTAGCGAAGGCAGCACGGTCATGAAGGCAGAGCAGATCACCGGGCCCGACGCCGGGCACGGCGAGGGCCCGGTCTGGTCCGCCTCCTGGGGCGGGCTGCGCTGGGTGGACATGCTCGCGGGCGACATGCTGGCGCTGCACGACGACGGCACGGTCACCCGGCGGCACCTGGGGCCGGTGCTCGCGGCGATCCGGCCGCGAGCCTGCGGCGGGATGGTGGTTGCGCTGGATCGCCAGTTCGCGCTGTCCGGCAGCGGGGAGGACCTGCGTCCACTCGGCGAGCTGTGGCCCGACACCGGTATCCGCTTCAACGACGGCGGCTGCGACCCGCAAGGCCGGTTCTACTGCGGCTCCATGGCCCACGACAGTGCCCCGGGGGCAGGCAGCCTGTACCGGCTGGACGTGGACGGCACTGTGGCGGTAGTCCTGCGCGGGGTGACCGTATCCAACGGGATCGGCTGGAGCCCGGACGGCGCGACGGCTTATTACATCGACACACTGACCCATCGGGTGGACGCGTTCGAGTACGATCCCGAGCGCGAGCTGACCGGGCGGCGCCCGCTGGCATACATCGACGAGTCGCTGCCCGACGGCCTGGCTGTCGATGCCGAAGGCGGCGTCTGGGTCGCGCTGATGGGCGGCGGAGCCGTGCACCGCTACCGGCCGGACGGGACACTGGACGCCAAGATCGAGGTGCCGGTGCGGCAGGTCACCGCGTGCACGTTCGGCGGCCCGGCGCTGGAACAGCTGTTCATCACCACGTCGCGGATTGGCCTCGGGACCGGCGCCGAGGCAGCGGCGGGGGCGGTATTCCGCGCCGACGTGGGCGTGACCGGCCTGCCGGCCCTGCCGTTTGCCGGCTGACCGGCGCCGGGCTGGCGCCTGTCATTACGGGATGGTCACTGTCCCGATTGCCCTGACATAGATGGGCTGCGACCGGGTAGCTCCCGGTCGGCTGCCATCCGGCGGTCGCGACGACGATCGAGAGGACCGGATCATGGGCTTGCTCCGCAGATCGAAGCAGACCGCGCGGACCAGCAGGAAGCCGACCTGGCGCGAGCGAAAGGCCGCCGAGCGCACGGCGCAGGCCGAGGCCTCGCTGGTCGCCACCGAGCAGAAGATTCACGAGATCGCCGACGAGGCCCGCAGCGACCTCAAGGGCAAGGCGTAGCTCTGCAGGCAGTTCTGGGCAGGCAGTTCTGGGCAGCCGGCTCTGGGCGGCAAATGCTGGGTGGCCCATCCTGGGCAGCTAGTTCTGGGCGTGCCGGTCGAGGAACTCGTAGATGTCGGCGTCATCGACGCCGGGGAAGCTCCCGGCCGGCAGCGCGGACAGGATGTGTGAGTGCGCCCGGGCCGACGGCCAGGCCTGGCCCTCCCAGCGTTCGGTCAGCGCGGCCGGCGGACGGCTGCAGCACTCGCCGTCGGGGCAGCCCGACCGCTTGCGCGTGGTCGCCTCGCGGCCGCGGAACCAGCGGGAATGCTCGAACGGCACGCCGAGGGTGATGGCGAAGCCGTGCTCGGCCCGCGGGTCCACCTGAGCCACGCAGAAATACGTCCCCGACGAGATATCGGAGTACTGGTAGTACGGGGAGAACCGGTCGGCGACGCCGAACACCTGCCGCCCGGACCACTGCCGGCACAACCGCTGTCCCTCGATCGCTCCCGACGGGTCGGCCGGGAACAGCACGCCGTCGTTCTCATAGGCCTTGTAGATGATGCCGCTGGCGTCGTTCTTCACGAAATGGCAGGGCAGGTCCAGGTGATGGGTCGCCAGGTTGGTGAACCGGTGCGCGGCCATCTCATAGGAGACCGAGAACAGGTCCACCAGGTCCTCGACGGCGAGGTCCCGGTTCTGCTTGGCCCCGGTCAGCACCGGCACGGTGGCGGGCTCGGGCATGAGCACGGCCGCGGCGAAGTAGTTGGCCTCCACCCGCTGCCGCAGGAAATCGGCGAAGTCGCGCGGCACCCGATGGCCGAGCAGGAAGTGGCCCAGCGCCTGGAGCACGATGGCGCGCGGTGAGTGCGCGCCAACCGGCTCCTGCTTGACGTAAATCCGCCGGTTCCGCAGGTCGGTCAGGGACCGCACCGAGCGCGGCAGATCCTGGACGTAGCGCACGGCGAAGCCGTGCCGGCTGACTACCGAGACCAGCATGCCCTGGGACAGGGCGCCGCCGGAGTACCCCCCCGCTTCCAGGGCGCGGGCGGCCTCCCGCTCGACGAGCTCGAAGTAGTTGCCGCGCTCGCGCATGGCGTCGCGCAGCGCGGCGTTGGCGGCCCTGGCCTCCTCCGGGGTAGCGGTCGGCTTGGACTGCTGGGCGCGCAGCTCCGTCGCCACCGCGACCAGGTGCTCGAGCACGTCCGTGGGAACCCGCGCGCCGATCTTCAGCGGCGGCAGGCCGAGCCGCCGGTAGGAGGGGTCTTGCTGCGCGTCGGCCAGGGCGATCTCCAGCTGCGCCCGGCGGCTGGGCGGCTGCCGGCTCAGCAGGTCGGTGACCGGCACCGACAGCGCCGCCGCGAGCTGCTCAATCAGCGAAAGCTTGGGCTCGCGGCGGCCGTTCTCGATCAGCGACAGGACCGAGGGCGCGCGCTCGACCCGCTCCCCCAGCTCGGCCAGGGTCAGGCCGCGCGTCCGGCGCAGATGCCGCAGCTGCTGGCCGAAGGTAACAAGGTCTATGTCCTCGGCTTGAACAAATTTTTGCTGATCTTTCATTATGAAGCTCAGTATAACTTACTCCTTTGGAAAGAAATGGATATTTTTACGTTCTGCGGGCCTGGCAGTCTCCCCGCGGCTCGCTGAACCTGGGATGAGGGGACCTGACGTCGCAGGTACCTCGCGACACCGCAGATCAAGTAGCTCAGGAAGGCACCACCGTGGAGACAATCAGCCAGCAGGCGGCCAGGCTCAACAGCGAATGGCAGACCGACCCGCGCTGGAAGGACACCGCGCGGACTTACAGCGCCGAAAACGTGGTGCGCCTCCGCGGCAGCATCGTCGAGGAATACACGCTGGCCCGGCACGGCGCCGAGCGCCTGCGCAAGCTGCTGGCCGAGGAGGACGCGGTCACCGCGCTCGGCGCGCTGACCGGCAACCAGGCGGTGCAGCAGGTCAAGGCGGGCCTCAAGGCCATTTACCTGTCCGGCTGGCAGGTGGCGGCGGACGCGAACCTGGCCGCGCAGACGTATCCGGACCAGAGCCTTTACCCGGTCAACTCGGTGCCGCAGGTCGTCCGCCGGATCAACAACGCACTGCTGCGGGCCGACCAGATCGCCTGGTCCGAGTCGCAGGACGGGCAGCCGGACGGCTCCACCGAATGGCTGGCCCCGATCGTCGCCGACGCCGAGGCCGGGTTCGGTGGTGTGCTGAACGCCTTCGAGCTGATGAAGTCGATGATCGCGGCCGGCGCGGCCGGGGTGCACTGGGAAGACCAGCTCGCCTCCGAGAAGAAGTGCGGCCACCTCGGCGGCAAGGTCCTGATCCCGACCGGCCAGCACATCAAGACGCTGAACGCGGCCCGGCTGGCCGCCGACGTGTGCGGCGTGCCGTCCCTGGTCGTCGCGCGGACCGACGCCCAGGCGGCCACGCTGCTCACCGCCGACATCGACGAGCGCGACCAGCCCTTCGTCACCGGCGAGCGGACCGCCGAGGGGTACTACCGGGTGCGCAACGGGATCGAGCCGTGCATCGCCCGCGGCCTGGCCTACGCGCCATACTCCGACCTGCTGTGGATGGAGACGTCCAAGCCCAACCTCGACGTGGCCCGCGAGTTCGCCGAGGCGATCAGGAACGTCTATCCGGACCAGATGCTCGCCTACAACTGCTCACCTTCGTTCAACTGGCGCGCGCACCTGGACGAGGAGACCATCGCCAAGTTCAGCAAGGAACTCGCGGCCATGGGCTACCGGTTCCAGTTCATCACCCTGGCCGGCTTCCACGCCCTCAACCACTCCATGTTCGAACTGGCCCGCGGCTTCGCCGACGAGGGCATGCCCGCCTACGTCCGGCTGCAGCAGGCCGAATTCGCGTCCGAGCAGGCGGGCTACACCGCCACCCGGCACCAGCGTGAGGTCGGCACGGGATACTTCGACCTGGTCACCTCGGCGATCTCGCCTAACGCCGAGACCGTGGCCCTGAGCGGCTCCACCGAAGCCGAGCAGTTCCACGCCGCCTGAGCGCCCCGCCCCTAGGGATCAATCACCCGTCCCTGGGGATCACCCGGCCCCTGGGGATCAGCTGTATTCGGCGGGTCCCCAGGGCGGCTGAGATCTCATGGGCTTATCCGGGTCTATCCGCTGCTGCGGGCGGGTCTGGACCCAGTCACTCATGAGGCCGTGATTATCCGCCATCGTCTGCGTGTCCTGCAGCCCGGGGAAATTGCCCCCGGGGTTCATCACGGGGGCCGGCCGCCTGCGCCGCCACCGGGACGGCACGAAGAGCGGGATGATCATGGCCGCGCCGGCCACGGCCAGCAGCCCCGTCTCCAGCAGGGCGACGAAGCCGGCGCCGTACGGGTGCGTACGCAGCGGGATGTACCGCATCGCGCGCGGCACGCTGAATAGGTACAGGGCGGTCAAGCCCAGCAGGGCCAGGCCAGGCAGCCCGGCGGCCAGCGGCGAGATCCATGGCACCGCCATCAGCAGGCCGGCCAGCAGCCCGACCGCGGCCAGCACGGCGAACGCCTCGATGACACCACGGTGATGAATGAGGGACGTCGCGCCCAGCGGTGGCCGGACCTTCAGCCAGGCCCAGGAGGCGGCGAAGAAGATCGCGGCGGCCGCGGCGATGGCCAGGATGACACCGATCAGGTGGCGCATGCCTCTCACCCCTTTACCTTTGCCGCCTACATCCTGTTCTGGGCAGCCTATGGCCGCGGACGGCGGCCGTCATCAACTGTTTCTCAGGCTGTCACTTTTTCGGCCGCAGCATCACACGCAGCCGGTTCGCCGGCTCGAGCAGGCAGTAGGGGGCGTAGGCACCGCGGGCCACCAGCCAGAACTTCATCCCGCGCGGCCCCGGCGGGAACACGAAACCGTCCGGGCGCCAGCGCCGGAAGTCGGCCGTCATCCGGCGGAAGAACTCCCGGCGAAGGTGCCGCGGTACGAGCGGAAGCAGGGTGGTGTAGTGCCAGATGGCGCGTTCGAATATCGCCGCCTGGACGTCCGGGGTTAGCGGGGCGGATGACCCCGCCCGTTCGGCCATGGTCCTGAATATCTGGTCATAGGCGCCGAAGATGTTGAAGTTCGCGGCGCTCGGCGCGGCCAGGAATGAGCCGTGGCGCTGGCGCCGGTAGCGGTAGCACACGCGGTCGAGCACGCCGACCTGCTTCGCGGTCAGCAGCGCCATCGTGCTCACCGGCACGTCCTCGTGCGGCGCGGGGCGGCCGAAGTCCACGCCGAGCCCGGCCAGGAAGTCCCGCCGGAACACCTTGCTCCACGCGGTCATGGTCAGGTGGATCAGCGCGGGATGATCAGCCAGCGTGCCGGTCTGCGCGCCGCGGAGGTAGCCCGCGCCGCCGCTCGGGCTGACCGCCCCGTCCGGGTACAGGTACGCAAAGTCGACCACCAGGACGTCCGGCCGCAGCCGGGTCAGTGCCTCGGCCACCGCGGCCAGCCCGCCCGGGGCGATCTCGTCGTCACCGTCGACGAACCACACGTACTCCCCGCTGGCCTCCTTGGCGCCCAGGTCGCGGGCTGGACCGGGACCGCCCGCCACCGGAGTGGTGATGACCCGCAGCCGGGGGTCGTCGCGGGCGGCCAGGATCTCGCCGGACCGGTCCGGCGACGCATCGTCGACCGCGATCACCTCGAAGGCCACGGCCGGGTCATCGGGCCCGGGCTCGCCGAGAATGGAGTCCAGGCAGCGATCCAGGTAATCCGCGACCCCGTGTACCGGGATGACCACGCTGATCAGCGGCATGGTCCCGAACGATACCCGGTGTGGTTCCGCGCCGGGCTGAATGCGCGGGCCGGGCACCGGGCGCGGGCGGGCACGGCCCGACCTTCTGTAGGCTGTCCCCGTGCGCATCCACGCCATATTCGGGGGAATCGGCGCGTTCGCCGTCAAATTTCGCTGGGTCGTCATCGTGGCCTGGCTGGTGGCCGCGGGCGCGATTCCGCACTTCCTGCCCTCACTCAACAGCGTTACCCAAGGTAACAACAGCCAGTTCCTGCCCGCGAGCGCGCCGAGCGAGCAGGCCGCGCAGCTGGCCTCGCCGTTCGGCTCGTCGAACAACACCCCGGTCCCGGTGATCGCGGCCGTCAGCCAGGGCACCCTCACCAGCCAGGACACGACCTGGCTGGCCGGCCTGCAGCAGGATCTGCGCAAGGTCCCGACCGTGGTGTCCGTCAAGGACCTCGGCCGGTCATCGGACCAGCAGGCCGAGCAGCTGCAGGTGATGTCCAGCGTGGGCGGGGGTGACGCGGAGGGCCAGACCACGCTGGTGAACAACCTGCGGGCGGCAATCGCCAAGGCCGCGCCGCCCGCCGGGCTGCAGGCGCACCTGGCCGGTGACGTCGCCATCAACGTGGACCAGCAGAAGAAATCGGGAACAACGGGCAACCAGGTCGAAGGCCTGGCCGTCATCTTTATCCTGGTCCTGCTGCTGCTGATCTTCCGGTCCCTGCTCGCGCCGTTCATCACGCTGATCCCGGCGTTCATGGCCGTGGCCATCTCCGGGCCGCTGGTCGGCGAGGCGGCGCACGCCGGGCTGAAGGTTTCCCAGCTGGCGCAGCTGCTGCTGATCGTGCTGGTGCTCGGGGCAGGCACCGACTACGGGCTGTTCCTGGTATTCCGGGTGCGTGAGACGCTGCGTGCGGGAATGGACCCGAAGGACGCGGTGCGCGACGCCGTGACCCGGGTGGGCGAGACGATCACCTTCTCCGCCTTTACCGTGATCGCCGCGCTGCTGTCGCTGCTCGTGGCCACCTTCCAGATCTACTCCCAGCTGGGCATCCCGCTGGCCATCGGGATCGGCACCATGCTGCTGGCCGGCCTGACGCTGCTGCCCGCGCTGCTGGCGGTGTTCGGCCGGGCCGCGTTCTGGCCGAGCAAGACCCGGGCCGGCACGGGCAAGCCCGGCCTGTGGGGCCGGGTCGCCACCCGGATCGTCCACCGCCCGGTCATCCCGCTGGTCATCGGCGTGGTCGTGTTCGGCGCCCTGGCCAGCGCGGTCACGGCGTACCAGCCCGGCGGGTTCGGCGGCTCCATCACCGCGCCAGCGGGGACCGACTCCGCGGCCGGGACCGCCTTGCTCAACAAGCACTTCCCGGTCAGCGCGGCCAACCCGACCAACCTGGTCTACAAGATAACCAAGCCGGTCTGGGACGACCCGGCGCCGATCACCGCCGCGACCAGCCAGCTGAAGGCGAGCGGCCTGTTCACCGGGGTCACCGGCCCGCTCAATCCGGCCGGGGTCACGCTGACCGGCACGCAGTACCAGGAGCTGCACGCCGCGCTGGGGGACGCGACCAAGCTGCCGGCTATTCCCCCGGCCAACCTCAATCCCAAGATCCCCCCGCAGGCATACCAGCTCTACCGCGCCACCGCGCAGTACGTCAGCTCCGACGGCCTGATCATCCAGTACGAGACCGGCCTGAAGGCCGGCGACCCGTCCAGCACCGCCGCGCTCAACGCCGTGCCGGCGATCCGCGCCGAGGCGGCCAAGGCGGCTACGACGCTGGGCGCGACCGCCTACGGCGTCGGTGGCGAGGCGCCGGCGTTCTACGACATCAGCTCGATCTCGGACAGCGACCTGGTGCACGTGGTGCCGGTGGCGATCGTGATCATCGGGCTGCTGCTGTGCCTGGTTATGCGGTCGCTGGTGGCGCCGATCTACCTGATCGCGTCGGTGGCGCTGTCGTTCTTCGCCGCGCTCGGGCTGTCGGTGATCTTGTTCATCGAGATCGGCGGGGAAAGCGGGCTGACCTTCATCTTGCCGTTCCTGATGTTTATCTTCCTGCTCGCGCTGGGCGAGGATTACAACATCTTGGTGATGAGCCGGATCAGGGAAGAGGCTCACCGCTACCCGCTACGGGATGCGGTCAGCCGGGCACTGGGAGCTACCGGAACCACGGTGACCTCGGCGGGGCTCGTGCTGGCCGGGACGTTCGCTGTGTTCGCGCTGGTCGGCGGCCGGGGTTCGGGCGGGAGCCAGATCCGCGACGTCGGTGTGGGGCTCGCCCTCGGTGTGCTGATGGACACGTTCATCGTCCGCACCGTCCTGGTGCCATGCACCGTACTGCTGCTCGGCCGGTGGAACTGGTGGCCGTCCAAGCTGAGCCGGACCGCTCCGCAGGAGACTCCTCCCGGGCGGGAACCGGAGCCCGTCGCCCAGGCATCCGCGCCCGCCGTCCAGGGAGGCGGGGGCGGCGTTCATGCAGACGGGGCCACTGGTCGCGAGGACGGGGCTCCTGGTTACGGAGACGAGGCCGCCGTACGCGGAGACGGCGCTGCCGTACGCGAGAACGGGGACGCCGGTCGCGGAAACGGGGACGCCGGTCGCGGAAACGGGGCTGGCCCAGGCTCTAGCCCAGTCGGCTCGGCGAGTCCGGCGGGGCCGTCTCGCCCGATTGGGCCGGACGGGCCAGCTGGCACGGGCGGATCCGACGGCCCAGCGGCTCCCGCTGGCCCGGCCGCTCCTTAGCCGGGCCTAGCGCACCGGGAAGTTCAGGATCATGGCCAGTTTCAGCCAACATCTGGGCGCTTCTGGGCCATCGCCACGGTAAGGCACGGGAGACATCCGGCGGTTTCATGATCATGGGCATTTCGGGCTAAATAGCGACCAGAAATGCCCATGATCATGAAACACCGCTCATGCTGGCCAGAAATGCACGTGATCAGGGAACAGTGCGGCTGGGCACAGTCGGGTGGCGGGGTGAGCTAGTCGGCCTGGGCGTCGATCGAGGCGGTCAGGTCGCGCAGAGCCGGAGCGGCGTCGCGCAAGGTGGACTGGTCCGCGGCGGGCAGCGCGGCCAGCGCCGTCTGGATGATGTCCTCGTTGACACTGTGCCACCGCCGGACCGCGGTCGCGCCGCGTTCAGATAGGTCCAGGCTGACGGTGCGCCGGTCGCCCGCGGTGTCGCCACCCGGGGTCCGCGTCACGTAACCCGCGGTCTGGAGGCCGCCGAGCAGCGTCGCGACCGAACTTGGGGCCAGCCGGAGCATCCGGGCCAGCTCGCTGGGGCGGACGCCAGGATGTTCAGCAATGCAGGAGAGCAGCTCGAGCTGAGCCACCGACAGGCCGAGGGCGGGGTCGGCCGCGCGCGCGGCGCGGCGCATGGCACGGCGCAGCCGGGACACGATGTCTGCTAGCTCCGGACCAATCTGGTCTTTGCCGGTCTGGTCTGGGCCGACGCGCTCCTGCGCTTCCTTCTGATCAATCGAAAGCACTTGCCGGGTCCGCCTCCCTGGCGCTCCCGGCCTGTCCGCGCTTCGGTACGCGGCTGGCCAGCGCCATCACGGCCGCGAGAGCCGCGATAACGGCGAGCATAATGAATGCGGGCCGCGCCTGTTCTGTTCTAGCATACCCGGTATTTCCGGCCAGATAACTAGGCGATGCTAGGTGCAGGGCCAGCGCCATCAGTGAAATGCCAAGCGTCGTGCCGATCCCGCGGGCCATGCTGACCAGGCCGCCGACTAGGGAAGCTGACGAATCGCTGACGCTGCGCATGACGATTGTGTTGTTGGCGGGGATGAAGATGCCCAGGCCAAGTCCGGCCGCGAAGAGCCGCGGGACCACGGTGGCCTCGGTCAGCGGGACGAAGACGGACGCGACCATGACCGCGCTGGTCGCCAGCGCGCCAGCGAAGGCGCGCCGGGGATCGTCCCACGCCCTGGGCAGCACCGCGCCGCCGGCCAGAGCAGCCAGGCCGAAGCCCAGCGGCAGGGCGGAGAGCAGCAGCCCGGTCCGGGCCGCGCTCCCGGCGCCATACCCCAGCACCTGCGGTATGAGCACCAGCGGGCCGAACAGGACCAGGTATCCGCACGCCGCTCCGGTCAGGGCCAGCGCCAGCTTTCGCGATCGCAGCAGCCACACCGGTATCAGCGGATGTGCGGTACCCATCTCCCGCCGGACGAACGCGACCGCCCCCGCGATGCCAAGGACCGCGAGCAGCCCGGTTACCCAGCGGGGCAGGCTCAGGCCCGAGGCCGCGGACAGGACAAGGAGCAGCGCGCTGGTCCAGGCCACCATCAGCAAGGTGCCGGGCCAGTCGAAGCGCTCCGGGCGGCTGAACTGGCGGGTGCGCGGGAGCAGGTAGCGGCCGGCCACGATGGCCGCTACCCCGACGGGTACGTTGACCCAGTACACGGCGCGCCAGCCCACCGTGGCGGTAAGCAGTCCGCCCAGCGTGGGCCCGAGCGCCAGCCCGGCGGCCTGGGCTCCGGCCTGAACGCCCAGGGCGAAGCGCATCCTGATCTTCGGCGCGCTGGTCGTGACCAGGGCCACGCTGTTGGCTTGCAGCATGGCTGCTCCGGCCGCCTGGAGCAGCCGCAATGCCACCAGCACCCCCAGCGTGGGCGCCAGCCCGCACGCCGCGGAGGCCACCGTGAAGACGGCGAAGCCATAGGTGTACACCAGCTTGCGGCCGGCGGCGTCGCCTAGCCGCCCGGCCGGCGCCAGCAGGGCGACCAGGCCAAGCAGGTAGACGAGTGAGACCCATTGCACAGCGGCGACCGGCACGCTGAACTCGTGCTCTACAGCGGGGAACGTGATCGTGACGATGCTGGCGTCGAGCTGGCCCATGAACGCGCCGAAACAGACCACGCCGACGGCGAGCCACGGCGCCTGACGGCTGTCCCGGATGACAGCAGGACGGGCCCGCTCACGCAGCATACTTCTGTAACCGAACATTCTGAGATCAGACTAGCAAAGATTATTCTGTAACCGAACATCTGCGAGCGCGATACCAGGATTAACTCCGGACATGCCGGGCGTGGTGCTGGCCTTGGCGTTGTCGACCGTACAAACTCAGGGAGGAGGTCGAGTGGCGTGGGACCTCGAGGCCAGCCGCTCGGCTAGAGTACGCCGGGAGTGCCGGGAGTGCAGGACGCCCGGCAGCGGCAGGACCGGCAGCGACAGGCCGGAGCGGAAGGGACGACGATGCAGGAACTGCGCTTCGTCGCGGTGAGCGAGGATGGCCGTTACGCTGTCCTGGCCGTCCCGGGGCGCAGCGCACGCTTCACGTTGCCGATTGACGAGCGGCTCCGGGCGGTCGCCCAGGGCCAGACCTCCCGGCTCGCGCAATACGAGATCGAAGTGGAGAGCCCGTTGCGACCCAAGGAGATCCAGGCACGAATCCGGGCCGGGGAGACGGTAGAGGAAATCGCTGATGCGGCCGGCATCGCGATCGAGCGTGTGCGCTGGTTCGAGGGTCCCGTCCTGGCCGAGCGCGCGTATGTGGCCGAGCAGGCTCAGGCCGCATCGGTAAGACGCCAGGGTGATGCCACCCCTGGGCCCAGACTCGGCGAGATCGTCACCGAGCGGCTCAACGCGCTCCGCTCCGACCCCGAAGAGGCGCAGTGGGACGCCAAGAAGCGCGGCGACGGAAGCTGGCAGGTCGAGCTGACCTTCATCTCCGGCGAGCGCCTGCACACGGCCGAGTGGCTTTACGATCAGCGCCGCAGGCACGTGCTGCCTGTCGATGAGAACGCCGCCCGCATGTCGCTGCCGGGCACTGAGCTGCCCCAGCCGGCGGAGCAGAATCCCGGCGAGGCGACCGTGACCCAGCTGACACCGCGACTGAGTTCGGCGGTGGGCAACGGCAGCCCGGGATACGCACCCGGCCATGCCGGCTCCAGCCCTGGCTATCCCGCGCCGGGGAATCCCGGTCCCGGTTACCCCGGTCCCGGTTACCCAAGCTCCGGCGGAAACGGCAACGGCGGCCGTCCCCGGCACGAGCGGTCCGCAGCCGCACGGCCGGCCGCATCCGAGCCGGTCCCAGCACCTGCCAGCCCGGCCCCGCCCGTAGCTGAGCCGAGGAGCGGGCGGCATGGCTACCCCAGCGCGGACCGCCCCGCCAACGCGGAGCGCCCGGTGGCACCGGAACGCCCGGCCGCCCAGGCCCCGGGCAGTCCCCAGGGCAGGCCCGAGAGCCGGCCGTCGGCCACTCCCCCGGTCTCGCCGGCCAGCGTCGCCGCGCAGGTGACGCAGGCATCTCGGCCAGAGGGGGACACGCAGGCCAGCCGCGCACCGGTACCGGCTCCGCAGACGGCCCGGGCACCCGAGCCGTCGCAGGCTCCGCACCCAGTCCGGGCCCAGCAGCCCGAGCGGCCCGCACGGATGAACCCCGCCCGCAGCGAAGGGTCGGCCCGCGGCGAAGAGCCCACCCGGCCAGAGCGGAACCAGCCAGCACAGAACCAGCCAGCACAGAACCAGCCAGCACAGAACCAGCCAGC
>JBAPYC010000395.1:0-14732 GCA_049284535.1 Streptosporangiaceae bacterium | reverse complement strand
GGCCTGCGCGCGCTGCACGAGAGCCTGCCCGTGGCGGCGTGCCCGTTCTCGTGGACGGCGCAGGAACGACTGGCTGAAGCCCGCCGCGAGGCCGCGGCGGGACGGCTCGATCCGGGCCGGTGGCACGAGATCCACCGGCCGTTCGGCGTCACCGGGGCGCTTTCGCAGGCAGCCGCCATACCGCCGGTGGACCGGCTGGTGGTCTGTCACGGCGACGCCTGCGCGCCGAACACCCTGCTGTACCCGGACGGGCGCTGGTCGGGACACGTCGATTTCGGGCTGCTCGGCGCCGGGGACCGGTGGGCCGACATCGCCGTCGCCACCTGGAGCGCCGAATGGAATTACGGCCCGGGCTGGGAGCCGCTGCTGCTAGACGCCTACGGCGTCGAACCTGACGCCGAACGGACCCGGTACTACCGTCTGCTGTGGGACCTGAGCTCGTGAGACTCCGGGGCGGGACTGCGGCCCTTCGCGTTCCGGCCCGGCGTCACACGGCTGGAACAATGGCTGCGTAACGTGGCGGCCATGGGCGTCTTCGGGCTCTTTCGCGGGTAACGGGAGGATTGCGATGCTGACCAAGACCGAAGCCGGGGAGGCGGTCCGGGCGGCCAAAGCCAGCCTGGGCATCACCTGGGCACAGCTGGCCGCGGCCGTCGGGCGGCCGGTGGCATGGACGACGGCCGCGCTGCTGGGGCAGCACCCGATGACCGAGACTCAGGCCAAGGCGGCCGCATCGCTGCTGGACCTGGGCGACGACGCCGTTCAGGCGTTCCAGCTGCAGCCCAGCCGCGGGGCGCTGGAGACGCCGGTGCCGACCGACCCGACCATCTACCGGTTCTACGAGGTGCTGCAGGTCTACGGCCCGACGCTCAAGGAGCTCATCCACGAGGAGTTCGGCGACGGGATCATGAGCGCGATCAACTTCCGCATGGACGTCCAGCGCGAGCCAGATCCGGAAGGCGACCGGGTGGTCGTCACGCTGAACGGCAAGTTCCTCCCCTATCAGTGGTGACGTCGTTCCGGCACCGCCGGGGCGCCGTGATAGACAGGCGTACGTGGCGAAGATCCTCGTTAATACCGAGCGCACCGTCGACGCGCCGGCCGACACCGTATACGGCTACATAGCGGACCATCGCGAGCATCACCCGCATTTCCTGCCGCCAGCCTTCTCGGACTTCCGGGTCGAATCCGGCGGCGTGGGCGCCGGGACGGTGACGCGCTTCCGGGTGACGGCGGGCGGACGTTCCCGCGATTACCGGATGACGGTCGCCGAACCGGAGCCAGGTCGCGTCATGACCGAGTCTGACACCAATTCCAGCCTGGTTACGACCTGGACAGTTACTCCCCAGGGGGAGAAACAGTCCACGGTGCAGCTCTCCACCAGCTGGGATGGCGCCGGGGGCGTCGGCGGGTTCTTCGAGCGCACGTTCGCGCCGCGGGCCATGCGCAAGATCTACGGCGACGAACTGGAGCGGCTCGACGCCTACGCACGCGAGCAGCAGCAGGCCTGACCGGGCTGGGAGCTCACGCGCCCGCCGGATCTGGCCCGGCGGGCGCATCTGCGTGTGTCCCGGGATCAGCGGGGTGCGCCCCTGGTCAGCGGGTGCGCCCCTGGTCAGCGGGGTGCGTCTCCCATGCGGTAGTTGTGGGTGAGCTCGTCGAGCTGGCGCTTGAGGTCCTCGTCGAGCACGTAGTCGGCCGCGGCCAGGCTCGCATCGAGCTGGTCGGGCCGGCTGGCTCCGATGATGGGCGAGGTGATGGCCGGATTCGCCATCACCCAGGCGATCGCGAGGGTCACCAGGCTCACCCCCGCCTGCTTGGCCAGCTGGCCGAGCTCGTCGACGGTGTCGAATTCCCGGTCGTGCCAGTACCGCTGCTGATACATCCCGCCGGCCGTGCCGAGGGTGAAGCGGCTGCCCTCGGGCGGCGCCTCGGAACGCGAGTGCTTTCCCGACAGCAGGCCGCCCGCGATCGGGTTGTAGGGGATGACCCCCACGCCCTCTTCCAGGCAGAACGGGAGCATCTCCCGCTCGATCTGGCGGAAGAGCAGGTTATACCGGGGCTGGACGGAATCGAAACGGGCCAGGCTGAGCGTCTCGCTGCGGCCGATCGCCCGGACGAGCTGGTAGGTCAGGAAGTTCGAGCAGCCGGTGTACCGGACCTTGCCCTGGTGAACCAGGTCATCCAGAGCGCTCAGCGTCTCATCGATCGGGGTCGAGCGGTCATAACCGTGCAGCTGGTACAGGTCGATGTAATCGGTCTGCAGGCGCCGCAGCGACGCGTCGACGGCGGCCATGATGTGCTTGCGCGAGTTGCCGGCGTCGAACGGCGCCGGGCCGGTCGGGGCGAAGCACTTGGTCGCCACGATGAAGCGGTCGCGCTTGCCGTGCAGCCAGCGGCCCAGGATCTCCTCGGTGATGCCCCGGGTGCTCAGGTCCCCGCCGAGGGGGTAGGCGTCGGAGGTGTCGAGGAAGTCGATCCCGCCTTCGGCCGCACGGTCAAGGACCGCGAACGCCGTGTCCTCTTCGGATTGCAGCCCGAAGGTCATCGTCCCCAGGCACAGCCTGGAGACCTGCAGGCCGGTCCGGCCCAGTCTGGCATGTTCCATACCGGAAACGCTATCGCTGCCGGCTGGGGCGGCCGGCTGCGGCCCGGATTGCCCTCGGCGGCGCTCCGGAGCCAGACTACGGCTATGGACTTGGGGGCAGGGGTCGTGGCGGCAGGGGTCGTGGCGGCCGGCCGGTTATGAGTTACGACCCTGAGGTGGCCGGGCGGGTGCGGCGGCTGCTATCCGGCCGCGGCGAGGTCGCGGAAAGGAAGATGGTGGGCGGCCTGTCGTTCCTGCTCAACGGCAACATGTGCTGCGGCGTCGCGGGCCGCGACCTGATGGTGCGGGTCGGTGCGGCCCGTCGCGAGCAGGCCCTTCGCGAGCCGCACGTCCGGGCGATGGTCTTCGGCGGACGGGTCCTGTCCGGCTTCATCTGCGTCGAGCCGCCGGGATTTGCGGCTGACGCCGACCTCGCGAGCTGGGTGCAGCGCGGTCTGGACGTCGCCGGCGGCCTCCCGCCGAAGCCGGGCCGCACCGGCCCCTGAAGGAGCGAGCCCAGGGGCGTCCTCCGTGGCCGGCACCCCAGGGCAGTCAGGTCAGGTCGCCAGGAATTCCAGGATGCGCTTGTTGACGTCGGTGGGGCGCTGCACCATCAGGAAGTGCCCGACGCCCTCGATCAGCTCGGACTGCGATCCCGGCCCGCAGTGTCCCGGCACCCGGTCCACCTGCTCTTGCGTCATGCCGTGGCAGCCGTCCTGGGTGCCGTGCAGGTAGAGCGTGGGCTGCGAGATGTCCGCGCCCCAGGCCGCGGCCTGCTCGGCCGCCCATTCCTCCGAGCCGAAGCGGTTAGGGTCGAATTGCCCCCAGTAATAGCCGAGCGCTGCCTTGAAATGCGCCGGATCGCGGATGCATTCCTTCACCTTCGGCAAGTCCTCGGCGGCGTCGTAGCCGGGAGACCAGTCGGCCCAGATCCGGTCGATGAACGCGAAGTCGTCGGCTCTGATCACGTCTTCGCAAACCCGCTGATTCTGGAAGTACCAGAAGTAGAACGAACGCTTAATCTGGTCGTATTTGACGATGTTCTCGCCGAAGATGGCCAACGGCGGGATATTGAGGATGACGCAGCGCCGCCACCGGTCGGGTTGCTTACCGGCCGCACCCCATGCCCCTACCGCTCCCCAGTCATGGGCGATGAGGATCGCGTCGGAGTCGCCGCCGAGCGCCTCGTGCAGCGCGTTCTGGTCAGCAGCCATCGTGCTGGAATGAATGTGGTGGCGGTCGTCGGGAAGCTCGGTCGGCGCGAATCCCCGGTTGAACGGGGCCACGGCCCGGTAACCGGCCTCGGCCAGCGCCGGCAGCAGGTACCGGTAGCTGAAAGGCGAGTCAGGGAAACCGTGCACGCACAGCGCAAGCGGGCCATCTCCCGCCGTCAGGTACTCGAACGTCAGGCCATTCGCCCGGGCGCTCCCCGTGTTGAAATCCGGCACGATGATACCTCCTCCAGGCCCGCCTGCCAGATGTGAGCCGCGGATCGCGGCGTTGGCCGCACGTGACAGGCACGAGGGTGCCGATGCGAGGCGACGCCGGCGGGAGGTACAGAACGCCCGTCTGCCTCGGGTTCGGGCCGCGGAGACATCGCGCAGCCCTCGAGGGCAGGTTAACTCGCGTCATTTCGCGCGCCTATACAGCGACCACGACCTCTTCGTCTCGAAATGAGCCAGCTCGCCGGGCTCCGCGCGAGGCGACGAAACCGGGTCAGTCCACGCAGAGGCAGAAGGGGTGCCCCGCCGGGTCGAGAAACACCCGGAAGGTGGTGCCGGGCTGGTGTTCGTGCTTGGTCGCACCGAGTTCGGTGACCGCCGCCTCGGCGGCATCGAGGTCGTCGACGATCACGTCGAGATGCATCTGCTGAGGGATGTCCTGCCCCGGCCACTTCGGCGGGGAGTAGTTCTTCACCTGCTGGAAGGCGATGCACTGACCGTACTCCGCGCGGACCTCGGCCCAGTCGGCGGATATGTCGGCCTTCCAGTCCAGCATCGCGCCGTAGAAGGTCGCGAGGGCGGCCGGATCGGGACAGTCGAGCACGATGCTCGGGAAGCGCGCTATAGCCATGCCAGGCACAGTACGTGCCAATGCGGACGATCTGCATCCGGTTAACGACGACAGGCGGCCACAGACAGAGTCAATGCGAGAATTGGTGAAGATGAGCAGCACACGTCCTGTCCGGGAGGAGTGCCGTGACTGCTTCGCAGCGGGATTCGGTTCTTGCCGCCTGCGGCGGCAAGCCGGGAGCGGTGGAGGACTACCCGTTCGGCGACGAGGTGGCGGTCTTCAAGGTGGCGGGCCGGATGTTCGCGATGGTCCCGCTCGGCGGGGTGCCCGGCAGCGTCAGCCTGAAATGTGATCCCGAGCTCGCGGTCAGCTTGCGGGGCCGCTACGACGGGATCAGCCCCGGCTACCACCTGAACAAGCGGCACTGGAACACCGTGACCCTCGACGGCTCGGTTCCCGCCGACGAGGTGCTGGAGCTCATCGATCACTCCTATGACCTGGTGGTCGCCCGGCTGACCCGAGCCCAGCGCAGCCAGCTGACCCGTGAGGCGCCGTGACCAGGGCCTAGCTCGGGGCGGGGCCGCTCGAGCCGCGCACCTCGAGGCGCGGCGGGATGAGAACGGTCTGGCCGGGCGCGCCGGGCTCGTCGATGCGCGCCAGCAGCATCCGGGCGGCCTGGCGCCCCAGCTCGAGCGCAGTGGCGTCGACGCTGGTCAGCCACAGCGCCCGCAGCCGGGCGAAGACCGAGTTGTCGAAGCCGACGAGAGAAAGCTCCTCGGGCACCCGGACACCCAGCGCGGCGGCGGCGGACAGCGCGCCGACGCAGGTCAGATCGTTGGCCGCGAAGATGGCGGTGGGCCGGCCGGGGCCGCTGAGCAGGCGGACGGTCGCGCGGTAGCCGCCTTCCTCGCTCATGTCACCGGCCTCGATGTGAATGCTGGCGGCCAGGCCGGCCCGGCGCATGGTGTCCTCGTAGCCCTGCATGCGCAGCTGCCCGGCCACGCTGGGCAGGCCGTGAATGTGCGTGATCTTGGTGTGGCCCAGCTCGATCAGGTGCTGGACGGCCAGCGTCCCGCCCAGGTGATTGTCGTTGGCCAGCTTGTCCACCCGCGGCAGATCGACGTCCAGGCCGCGGCCGCCGACCGTGACGGTCGGGATCTGGCTGGCCGCGTCCATGATCGCCTGCGACATCGGGATCGACCCGGCCAGGACCATCCCGTCTACCCCGAGGTCGAGGAATGACCAGGTCAGGGTCTCGTCCAGCATCCGGTCGATGCGGCCGTCGCCCAGCAGGATGTGTTTGCCACCCGCATGCAGGGCCGGGGTCAGGCCGTCGAGCATGTCCGCGAACCACGGCTGGCGCAGGTCGTTCAGCAGGACGCCGATCGTGTGCGACTGGCGTTCGGCCAGCAGCCGGGCGGCGGCGTTGGGCCGGTAGCCGAGCTCGGCGACGGCCTGCAGCACCACCTGGCGGCTCTGCGGGCTGACCTTCGGCGAGTTGCGCAGCACCAGCGATACCAGCGACTTGGACACTCCGGCGCGGGCCGCGACCGTCTCCAGGGTTGGCCGGCGGCCGTCGCGCGCTGGGGCCCGGGGTGTCACGCGTCCTCCCTCGGTCGTGCTCCCGCTGTGGCGCTCCCTGGGGTCACTATTGGAGCGTTCCAACGCTATGAGCCATGAGAGGCCTTGTCAACGAGGCACGCTACTGCTCGCGCCTCCCGCCATGATCGCCCGTCAAATATTCTAGAGCTAGAGTATGACGCCGGCGCCGGAGAGGACTGGTGCCGGCGAGGAGGGGTGTCCGATATCGTCGGGGCTGGATCCGGCGGACTTGCTCAGGAGGAACGGTGGCGCTGATCGCGCGGTTCAAGGTCGACAGCTTCGAGGCGCGGCAGGTGAGCGGGCTGGACGCGGACTGGCTCGGCCTGCTGACCTTCGCCAAGACCTTCACCGAAGGCATCATCGGGGAGGCCACGACCGTGTTCATGTCCGCGGGCACCGAGGAGGGTTCGCGGTCCTACGTGGCCACCGAGCGGATCACCGGGCAGATCGAAGACGGAGTCGGCGGCTCGTTCACGGTGCAGCACGGCGGCCTGGAGTCCGACCCGTCCACCTGGTTCGGCCATATCGTGCCGGGCACCGCTACCGGCGGGTTCGCCGGGTGGTCCGGCTCGGCCCGGATCCTGCACGACGACCAGGGTGCCTATTTCGAGATTGAGCTGGCCTGACCGGGTATGCGAGCTGCCATGGATACGAATCTGGCTCGCCAGGCCGAGCGTGCCCTCGAGCGTCAGGGCGACTATGACTCGCTGTGCTTCGAGGGCCGGTGGCACCGTAGCGGCGAGATGGCCGGGCGGGCGGCCCGGCTGGCCGCCGGCCTGGCGGATCTTGGCGTCCGTCCCGGCGACCGGCTGCTGGTGCTCATGGCCAACTGCCCCGAGGTGCTCATCACCTACCAGGCGGCGTGGCGCGCCGGAGCGGTGGTGACCCCGCTGATCTTCTTGGTCACCGAGGACGAGCTCCGGCATGCGCTGACCGATTCCGGGGCGGTGGGCGTGGTGACCACAGCGGAGTTTCTGCCCAAGGTCACCGCGGCGCTCGACGGCGCGCCGGACGTCCGGTTCGTGCTGGTCCCCGGGGGCGCCGCCGAGCCGTCCGCCGCGGGGCGGCAGATACTGGATTTCGGCCAGGTGGCCTCGGGCGCCCCGGGCCCCATCGCGGACCGGGCCGGCGACGACCTGGCCGCCCTGCTCTACACCGGCGGGACTACCGGCCGGTCCAAGGGTGTCCCGCTGACACACGCGGGCCTGTTCTGGTGCGGGTTCGCCGCGCACGAATCGTCGGTCCGTGGCATCGTGACCACGTCGGTGCTGCCGCTCCCCCTGGCGCACGCCTACGGCCTGCTGGTCCTGTGCGGCGGCCTGCACCGGACCGACCAGCCGCGGACCATCCTGATGCGGTGGTTCGACCCGGCCGGCTGGGTCAAGCTGGCCAGCGAGCACGGGGCCCAGGGCGGCGCGCTGGTGCCCTCGATGATCCAGATGCTGCTCGGCCAGCCGCTGGAGTCCGCCGACCTGTCCCAGCTGGTCGCGGTCTCCTCGGGCGCGGCGCCGCTGGCCGATGACGTGCGCCGTGAGTTCGAGGCCCGGGTACCGTCGGCGACCATCTACGAAGGCTACGGGTGCACGGAGGCGGCCACGTTCATCTCCTCCAACCCGTTTGGCGCGCGCCGGCTCGGCAGCGTGGGACTGCCGGTGCCCGGCTGTGAGGTCTCCATCCAGGACGACGCGGGCCAGGCGCTGCCCGCGGGCCAGGACGGCGAGATCTGCGTGCGCTCGCCGGGGGTGATGACCGGATACTGGCACGCCGCGGACGCCTCGGCCACGGCTCTGGCGGGCGGCTGGCTGCACACCGGCGACATCGGCCACCTGGATAAGGACGGGTACCTGTATGTGGTGGACCGGAAGAAGGACCTCATCCTGCGGGGCGGGTTCAACGTCTACCCACGGGACATCGAGGACGTGCTGCTGGCCCACCCGGCGGTGGCGCAGGCCGGGGTGGTAGGCCGGGCGGACCCGCGGCTGGGCGAAGAGGTGGTGGCGTTCGTGTCGCTGCGCCCGGACGCGCAGGCCAAGCCCGAAGAACTCATCGACTACGCCAGGCAGCACCTGGCCGCCAACAAGTACCCGCGGCAGATCACCGTGGTTCCGGCCGTACCGCTGACCAGCGTGGGCAAGCTCGACCGCAAGAAACTGCGGCAGTGGACCGCCGGCAAGGACAGGTAATATTCCAGCAACTATGCGGCGGCGCGCTCGCTGACGGGCCGGCGGCGCAGGTCCGGGCGCAACAGAGCCGGGGGCCGGTAGGCCATGTCGAGCGTGCCGACGTCGGTGCCGGGCGGGACGATCTCGTCGATCCGGTCGAGGATCTCGTCGGCGAGCGTGACGTTCAAGCCGGCGAGCAGGTCATCGAGCTGCTCCATCGTGCGCGGCCCGATGATCGCGCTGGTCACACCGGGATGAGCGATCGCGAACGCCATCGCCAGGTGCGTCATCGGCAGGCCGGCCTCGTCGGCCAGCGGGATGATCTTCTCGACGGCATCCAGGCGGTTCTCGTCGCTGAGGTGCCTGAACATGGCGGTGCGGCGCAGGTCGCTCTGCTGGCCCTTGCGGATGCGCCCGGTGAGCATTCCCTGCGCGAGCGGGCTCCACACCAGGATGCCCATCCCGTAGCGCTGGGCGACGGGCAGCACTTCGGCCTCGATACCGCGGCTGAGGATCGAATAGGTGGGCTGCTCGGTGCGGAACCGCTCCAGGCCGCGCCGCTCGGCGACCCACTGGGCCTCGACGATGTCGGACGCGGGCATCGTCGAGGAGCCGATCACCCGGACTTTACCGCTGTGGATCAGGTCCGAGAGAGCGGAGAGCGTCTCCTCGATGTCGGTGTCGGGGTCCGGCCGGTGGATCTGGTACAGGTCGATGTGGTCGGTCTGCAAGCGGCGCAGCGAGTTCTCGACCTCGGCGATGATCCAGCGCCGCGAGTTGCCTCGCTGGTTGGGATCATCACCCATCGGGCCGTTCACCTTGGTCGCGAGGACGACGTCGTCGCGGCGGCCCTTGAGCGCCTGACCCACGATCTCTTCTGACTCGCCGCCGGAGTACCGGTCGGCGGTGTCAATGAAGTTGATCCCGGCATCCAGCGCCTTGTGGATCATGCGAATCGAGTCGTCGTGGTCGGGGTTGCCGATGGCCCCGAACATCATCGCGCCGAGGGCGTAGGGACTGACCTTGATCCCGGTCCCGCCGAGAGTGCGGTACTGCATGCGGTTCCTCCTGAGGTCGCGGGCGGGGTGCGGCGGGCGCTCCTGTTGTCCCGGCCCGGTGCCGTACCCTGGAGCTAAATGGAACATGTTTCCGGAAGTATATGGAGCGCCGCTCCGTTTAGCAAGCGGAGGGGCCGTGGCGTAGAACCGGGGCCGGGGGTCGAGGAGGACGTCAGCTGGCGGCAGTGACCGCCGGGAGGATCCGGCCCGTCACCTCGCCGAAGCCGATCCGGGTACCCCCGTCGCCCGGAGCGGTGGCGCTGATCACGACCTCATCGCCGTCGTCCAGGAAAGTGCGCTGCGAGCCGTCGGGCAACCTCAGCGGCTCGGTACCGCCCCAGCTCAGCTCCAGCAGGCAGCCGCGCTGATCCCGGTCGGGGCCGCTCACGGTGCCCGAGGCGAACAGGTCGCCGGTGCGGGTGGTGGCGCCGTTGACGGTCAGGTGAGCCAGCATCTGCGCCGGGGTCCAGTAGGTGAGGGCGTAGGGCGGCCGGGCTATCAGATGCCCGTTCAGCCGTACCTCGAGCACGAGGTCCAGGCTGCCCTTGGCCGTATCGGCCAGGTACGGCAGTGGCTCGGGAGCGCGTGGCGGCGGGGCCACGCGAGCCGCCTCCAGCGCGTCGAGCGGGACGATCCAGGGCGAGATCGAGGTCGCGAATGACTTGGCCAGGAACGGCCCGAGCGGCTGGGACTCCCAGGCCTGCAGGTCGCGGGCGGACCAGTCGTTGAGCAGGAACACGCCGAACACGTGGTCGGCGAAGTCCCCCACGCTGACCGGCCCGGACGAGCCGGTGCCGATGACGAAGCCGACCTCGGCCTCGAAGTCGAGCCGCTGGCACGGGCCGAAGGTGGGGGCGCCGTCGCCGGGTCGCTGGCCGCACGGGCGCGGCACCGCGGTGCCGGACCGCCTGATCGTGCCCGACCGGCCGTGATAGCCAACCGGCAGCCACTTCCAGTTCGGCGTCAGCGGCTCGCGGCCGGCCCGGAACAGCCGGCCCGCGTTGGTGGCGTGGTACTCGTTGCCGTAGAAGTCGACGTAGTCCCCCGGGGTGAACGGCAGGTGCAGCTCGACTCCGGACAGCGGGAGCAGCGCCGCCTCGACAGCCGGGCGGTGCCGCTCGTCGGTGAGCAGTTCGGTGATCCGCGCCCGCACGTCACTCCACCGGGCCCGGCCCTGGGCCATGAAGGTGTTCAGCGAGGGCTCGCTGAACACCTGCTCGCCCAGGACCCGGGCGAGATCCAGCACCGAGTCACCGACGCGGACCCCGACCCCCGGCGAACCCCCATCGGCGGAGAACACGCCGTAGGGCAGGCACGACACCCCGAACAGGGTGCCGGCCGGAAGGCCGAGCCAGCTCGCAGCGGTCAGGAGCTCTGGCCGTTCAGGAGCTCTGGCCGTTCAGGTGCCTGGTGCCCTCGCCGACGTAGATCTGCCGCGGCCGGGCGATCTTCTGGTCCTTGTCCGCCATGTTCTCCTGCCAGTGCGCCAGCCAGCCCGGCATCCGGCCGATCGCGAACAGCACCGGGAACATGGCCACCGGGAAGCCCATGGCCTGGTAGATGATGCCCGAGTAGAAGTCCACGTTCGGGTAGAGCTTGTGGTTGACGAAGTAGTCGTCCTCGAGCGCGATCCGCTCGAGTTCCAGCGCGATGTCCAGCAGCGGGTTGCGCCCGGTGACCTCGAATACGTCGTCGGCCACGCCCTTGATGACCTTGGCTCGCGGGTCGTAGTTCTTGTACACGCGGTGCCCGAAGCCCATCAGGCGCAGCTCGCCGTCCTTGACCCGCTGGATGTAGGCGGGCACATTGTCGACCGACCCGATCTCCTGGAGCATCTTCAGCACCTGCTCGTTCGCGCCGCCGTGCAGCGGGCCGTACAGTGCCGCCGCGGCCGCCGCCGCCGCCGAGTACGGGTCGACCTGGGAGCTGGCCACGCTGCGCATCGCGTTGGTGGAGCAGTTCTGCTCGTGGTCGGCGTGCAGGATGAGCAGCACGTCGATGGCGTGCTCGAGCACCGGGTCCGGCTCGTACTTGGGCTCGGCCATCTTCCGCATCATGTTCAGGAAGTTGCCGGCGTAGGACAGGTCGTCGTCGGGGTAGGCGTACGGCAGGCCACGGGCGTGCCGGTAAGCGAAGGCCGCGAGGGTCGGCATCTTGGCGATGAGCCGGACCACCTGCTCGTCCTGGACGGCCTTGTCCCGGACGTGGTTCGCTTCGGGGTAGAACGTGGACAGGGCGGCCAGGGTGCTGACCAGGATCCCCATCGGATGGGCGTCGTGGTGGAAGCCGTCGATGAACTTCTTGACGTTCTCGTGCACGTAGGTGTGGTGCGAGATCTGATGGGACCACGCGGTGGACTCGTCCTTGTCGGGCAGCTCGCCGTGCAGCAGCAGCCATGACACGTCGAGGAAGGACGATTTCTTCGCGAGCTCCTCGATGGGATACCCGCGGTAGCGCAGGATGCCCTTATCGCCGTCGATGAAGGTAATAGCACTGCGACAGCTCGCGGTGTTCTGGAACGCCGGATCGTAGGACAGCAATCCGAAGTCGTCATCGGAGGCCTTGATCTGTCGGAGGTCCATCGCGCGGATCGCGCCATCAACGATGGGGAGCTCGTAGCTGCGTCCAGTTCGCGAGTCGGTAACTCGCAGCGTGTCATTCGTGGTCATGACTAGACCATAGGCCGAAGTGACGGGTGCTTGACAGACCCTAAGATCGCGCGTCTCATCCTGTGACTGTTAGCCGGGCTAAGCGGAATGCCCCGGGCGGCCGGAACCATGACCATTCGGTCACCGAACGTGGTCGGTAACGAGCGTTTCCGTGCCCATCTCAGGACGAAAGCCCAGCTAGACGGGGTGGTCCGCAGGAAGCCCTCACCACCGCTGTTTCAGCTGGACCAGCATTTCCCTGGGAGTGAGCTTGCTCACCTCCGCCTCCCGCTGCGGCCAGCCGGGACAGCTCATCCCGGTCGGTAGCCATGGGCTGCAAGCCCCCCGCGCATCTGGCATCATTCCGGTGGCGCCCGGCGGCGCCCCCGGTGGCGTAGAGAGGGCGGACGATGCCGGTCTTTATCGACACGGTGGCGTGGGTGCACCTGGAGCACGGCCAGATCCTGTGCGCCCGGCCCCGCGGCAAGGACGTCTTCTACATTCCCGGCGGGAAACGCGAGGGCGCCGAGACCGACCTGCAGACATTGCAGCGTGAGATATGCGAGGAGCTGACGGTCGCGGTGCGGCCGGAGACGGTCCGGCACGTGGGCACGTACGAGGCAGCCGCCCCGGACGGCACACTGGTGCGGATGAGCTGCTACAGCGCCGGCTACCGCGGCACGCTGGCCGCCAGCAGCGAGATCGATGAACTGGCCTGGTTCGGCTACGCGGACCGGCCCCGCGTCCCCGCCGTGGACCAGATGCTCTTCGACGACCTCAGGGCGGCCGGCCGGCTCAGCTGAAGTGGCTGTGGTTTGTGTGGCGACGCATCACCTGGGAAGCGAGGACAACGTGACCGACTGGGCGGCCTGGCACCAGGCCTACGACGACCCGTCGTCGCTGCTGAGCACGCGGCTGCGGAGCGTGCAGGCGCACCTGTCAGACGCGATCGGCGGGGCTCCTGCTGGCCGGATCAGCCTGGTCAGCCTGTGCGCCGGCCAGGGCCGCGACGTGATCGGGGTGCTGCCGTCCCATCCCCGCCGCGAGGACGTCCGCGCGGTCCTGGTCGAAGCCGATTCCCGTAACGCCGCCGTGGCCCGGCGCTCGGCCGTGGCCCGCGAACTGCTCCACGTCGAGGTCCGCGAGGCGGACGCGAGCCTGGTGGCCGGCTTCGCCGACGCGCTGCCCGCCGACGTGCTGCTGCTGTGCGGGATCTTCGGCAACGTGAGCGACAGCGACATCCGGCGCACGGTGGAGGCGGCACCGGCCCTGTGCAGCCTGGGCGCGAGCGTGATCTGGACTCGGCACCGGCGCCCGCCGGACCTGACCCCGCAGATCCGGGAATGGTTCACCGCAGCCGGCTTCGCCGAGATCGCGTTCGATGCTCCCGGCACCGGCACCATGGTCGGTGTCGGCGCCGCCCGGCTCGGCCGCGCCCCGGGCGGGTCATTCCAGGGCGGATCACTTCCGGACGGGCCGCTGTTCACCTTCGGCAGCGCGCGGCCGCCCGGCGGCAGGTGAGGGACACGTGGACCCGGAGCTAGCCGAGGCGCTCGCGCCGGTCCTGCGGGACCTGGCGAACACTGGCGCGCCGAGCCCGGTCATCGAGGAGGAGCAGTGGTCGGACGTCGAGGGCCAGCTGACGGCCATGCTGCGCCGTCCTGATCACACCGGCCAGGGTGTCTTTGTCATGGCCGGGGAGCCGCGGCTGGGGCAGGTCGCCGCGGTCGCGGACCAGGTGCAGGAGTGGGTGGTGGAGACGCAGTGGCTTGAAGGCCAGCCGGTCGCCTGGCCCGTGTGCCCTGAGCACCCTGACTCACACCCGCTCGCCGCCCGGCGAACCGAAGACCGCGCGGTATGGGCCTGCCCCCAGTCCGGGAACCTGATCTGCGACATCGGCCGGCTCACCGGTGGCGCGACGGGGGCAGCCCGGCGCGGCCGGCGGGGACACCGCCGGTAGGCTAGCGGAGCCGGAAGGAGCCGCCCTTATGCCCGCGATTCCCGCATCACACCGCGACCTGCTCGACGCCGACTTCGCGACGTTCGCCACCATCGGCCCCGACGGCCGGCCGCAGCTGTCCGAGGTCTGGTTCCTGGCCGAGGGTGACACCATCGCCATCTCGCTCAATACATCCCGGCAGAAGACGGCAAACCTGCGCGTGAACCCGGCCGTGACCGTGTTCCTGCTGGACCTGACCGTCCCCTTCCGGTACCTGGAGATCCGCGGCGACGCCGAGATCATCCCCGACGACGATTACTCCTTCGCCGACAAGGTGGGCGTGAAGTACGGCGCAGACCTGCGAGAGCACGATCAGCCCGGCCAGTCACGGGTCAAGGTCATCATCCACCCCGTGCGTGTGAACGGCGTCGACATGCGGGGCTGACCCGCCGTACGTGAGGGCTTGCTCGCGGGAGCGGCAGACAGCGGACGGCGGTCCGGGTCGCTCCGGCAGCGGCGCTGCTGGCGGGGGTGGCGGCACGGCTGCTCCCTGCGGGGGAGCGGGCCCGGTTCGCGGAGGAGTTCACGTCGGAGCGGTGGGAGATCACGCAGGCCGGAGGGCGGCGGCGCAGGCAGCTGGCGTACGCGGTCCGGCAGGTGGGCTCGGCCGTGCGGCTGTGCGGCGAGCTCCGGGTGCCGCGGCGGCGGGGCGCGGTGCCGTCA
>JBAPYC010000394.1:0-2923 GCA_049284535.1 Streptosporangiaceae bacterium | reverse complement strand
GGCCACCGAGCTCGAGCCTGTGGGGCACGAATACACGATCGTGGCGATGACCTGCTTCTTCTCGCCTTAGGGCGGGCGCTCAGGCGGCGATCTGGTATTCGTGTGTGAGTCCGCCAAGGACTTGTTTTCGGCGAATCCGGTGCATGGCGAGGTTGATCTCCAGTGGCCGGGTGTGAGCCTGAGCCGGTGGGAGCTAGCCAAGGGCACGGTGCGGCCGGGCCGTGTTGTAGTGCACCATGTACTCGGTCAGCACCCGTCGCAGGTGATGCTCATTGACGATCAGCAACTGGTCGAGGAGCTCCCGGCGGAGGGTGCCGATGATCCTTTCGCAGATGGCGTTCGCTCTGGGTGCCTGTGGCGGGCTAGCGAGAATCCTGATTCCTGCCGTGGTGAACACGGCGTCGAAGGAGCCGGTGAACTGGCCTGCACGATCCCTGATCAAGAACTTGACTGAAGCCGAACGCTGGCCGAGGTCCATCAGGAAGTTACGGGCTGCCTGTGTCGTCCACGCGCCGTCTGGGTGCGCGGTGATGCCGGGCAGGTAAACGCGGCGGGTGCCATGCTCGATGACCGATCAGCGCGTAGATCCGCCGGAGCAGCACGGTGTCCACATGGTCAGCTTGACGAGTTCGCCTTGCACCCGCCGGTGTCCCCACGTCGGATTGTCCGTCGCCATGCGGATCACGAGCTTGCGGATCGCAGCTGCCGTGGACGGCCGTCCGGGACGCCGCCGGTTCACGTAATCCCATTTGCGTGCGACCAGGCGACGGTGCCAGGCCAGGAGCGTCGCCGGGGTCACCGCGTACACCTCGCCCCACCGGCGGCGGGGATCAGCCGGGACAGCGCCGCAAGCCACATCCGGTCGCCCGGCTGGTAGCAGACCCGGCCGGTCTGGCGGCGCAGCACCGCGTTCTCGTGCCGGAGCACCAGCAGTTCGCCGTCCTTGGACACCTCACCCCGAGCCAGCACCATCAGACAGCCGAGCAGACGCGAACGAGCAGGTAGATGACCGAGAAGATCACTCAGCGATGATCCCAACCCGGCTGCCCGCCCAAGCCAGATCCAGTAATCGAGCCCCACAGGACGGTGAACACGACGATGGTCACCTCACAGTTGCCGCTTGATATCACGAAGAACCTCAGGTCAAGACGCGGATTCTATTTTCGAGCGGCACACGCTCTCCTCGGTGAATGCCTCGCCTAGAGTACCCGCGTCCTGCGACTCCCAGTGCGTCAAGAATCGAACGCAATGACGTCATCAGGAGACCTGCGGAACGGCTTTCGGTATCGTGGACGGTTCCCTGTGTTGTAGTACTAGGCATCTACGTCGGGGCAACGGCATAATCCCTTGCATGTGGCCGATTCGTCCCCCACATTGGGTTGGCCGTGAGCATGAGCTTGCGGTTCTCCGTGCTGCTATCGAGGCCCTCGGCCGTGGCGAGGGAACGGTGGTCTGGATCGAGGGCGAGCCGGGCATTGGCAAGTCGTCCCTGGTGGCCGAGGCCCTCGCCGCAGTGAGCCAGCCAGTGTGGGGTCTCGGGTGGGGCGGAGCGGATCAGCTCACCGCGCGGCTGCCGCTGTGGGTGATGCAAGACTGCCTTCAGGTGCGGCCGAGTTCGCCGGATCCGCGCCGGGCGCATGCCGCGAACCTGCTGCGCAGTCGTCTGCTCGGGCCGCTCTCCGACGGCGACGCGTCGGTCAACGGCATCGAGGTGCTGCTGACGCTGGCGG
Organism: Streptosporangiaceae bacterium; assembly: GCA_049284535.1. GTDB lineage: Bacteria > Actinomycetota > Actinomycetes > Streptosporangiales > Streptosporangiaceae > Palsa-504. Next base: position 1,193 of record JBAPYC010000394.1, on the reverse strand, counting down.
ACGAGCTGTGCGCGGCTGCCCCCACGGTGCTGGTCGTCGATGACCTGCAGTGGGTCGATGAGGCGTCGCTGGCCGTTTGGCACCAGCTCGCCGCCTCAATCAGCCAGTTGAGGCTGCTGCTGATCGGGACGTGCCGTCCGGCCCCGCGCCGGGAGGTGGAGCAGGTCAGGACGGCCGTGATGCGTCGCCACGGCCAGATGATCGCACTGAGGCCACTGGCGGAGCCGGACGTGATTGCCCTGGTGACGGCGATGGTCGGCGCGCCCCCGGGGGAGAGGTTGCGTCTGCTGACGGCGCAGGCCGCCGGCAATCCGCTCTACGTGCGCGAGCTGGTCGATGCCTTGCGTCGCGAGCAAGAGGCGCGGATCCGCCCTGTTGCCGACCTCGCGCCGCGATCGGGACAGCTGCCGGTCTCGCTGACTGCGGTGCTAGATGACCGGCTCAGCTCGGTGTCGGCCGAGACGGCGCAATTGCTGCGCACCGCCACGCTGCTTGGCAGAAGGTTCGCGGTTACCGACTTGTCCGCGGTGCTCCGTCGGCCGGCGCTGGACCTAGCGGCCAACCTGCAGGAGGCCGTGTCGGCCGACATAGTGGACGATGCGGGTACTGAGCTGGCGTTCCGGCATCTGCTGATCTGGCAGGCGCTGTATGAGAGCATGCCGGAGGCGCTGCGCACGGCGCTGCATGCCGAGGCCGCGCGAGAACTCGCGGCAACCGGCGCGGATGCCTTGAGCGTTGCGCAGCAACTGTCCGCCGCAAGAAGGCCGGGTGCCGACTGGGCGCGGACCTGGCTGGTCCAGGCCACGCCCGCGCTGACCACGCGGGCGCCGCAGCTGGCGGTGGAGCTGCTGCGATGGGAACTGGAGGAGACGCCCGCCGACGATAAGGACTGGGACGCTCTTATCGTCGGACTGATCAGGGCCATGCTCGCCGTCGGCGCCTACCAGGAGGCCGTCCGGCAGGCCGGCAGAGCACTGGCGGTGATGACCGACCCCGCACGGCGGGGTGAGACGTCCTGGATGCTGGCACATGCTCAGGTCAGTGCAGGGCTTGGCAACGACAACGCGATCAGCACCATTAGGCAGGCCCTCTGGATGGCCGGCCTGCCTCGCGTGTGGGAGGCTCGGCTGCTCGCTGGGCTTGGAATGATCGAACGGGTGCCCAGAGGCATTGTCGTCAGCCGCGCGTTCGCC
>JBAPYC010000393.1:0-4602 GCA_049284535.1 Streptosporangiaceae bacterium | reverse complement strand
CCGCAGCACCGCCCCCGGCCCGGCAGAAGATCGCCGGCCGGCGGGCCGCGGAGCGCCGGGCGCAGGCGCGCAGGCGGCTCCTGCTGGCCGGGGGCAGCGTCACGGTGGTGATCGCGCTGGTGGTCGCGCTGATCGTGGTGAAGCTCGGCCAGTCCCCCGCGCACAGCGGGCCGCCCGCCAGCGCGGGGGTCACGGCCCAGGTCCAGCGTCAGGTCACCAGCGTGCCGGCCTCCGCGTTTGACGCAGTCGGCACGGGCTCGGCGTCCGGGTTCAGCTCCGTTGCCGGCCAGCCCGCGCTCACCTCGGACGGCAAGCCGGAACTGCTCTACATCGGCGGGGAGTACTGCCCGTTCTGCGCGGCCGAACGCTGGGCCCTGGCCGCCGCGGTCAGCCGGTTCGGCACGCTGTCCGGCATTACCCTGATCCACTCCTCCCCTAGCGACGTCTACGCCAGCACGCCCACCCTGTCGTTCGCGAAGGCCCGCTACACCAGCAAGTACCTGGCCTTCGACCCGGTGGAGTGGTTCGGCGAGGCCACCGACCCCAGCACCCCGTTCGGCCACGTCTACCTGGAGCAGCCGAACGCGCAGCAGCAGGCGCTGTTCACCCGCTACGCCAACGGGTCCATCCCGTTCGTCGACATCGGGAATCGCTACTTCCTGCCTCAGGTTCAGTACACGCCCTCGGATCTAGGCGGCATGACCTGACGCAGATCGCGGCGGCCATCCGCGATCCGTCCAGCTCGGTGGCCAAGGACATCGACGGCGCGGCCAACGTGATCACCGCGGATATCTGCGCCATGACCAACGGGCAGCCGGGCAGCGTCTGCCACTCCGCCGCGGTGCAGGCCGCGGCCGGCAAGAGCTGACGTCCCTACCGCGGGAAGCTCGCGAGGTCGGCGAGGGCCTGGTCGATGGCCTCGGGCACGCCCTGGCGGAGCAGTCGCCCAAACGGCTCGTCTCCCGCAGCGGCCTTGTCGCGGATACCGGCGGCGTGGGCCGTCATTCGCGCCTGAACCACCTCGAGGAACTCCCCCGTGGTTCCTGACCAGCCGTAGGTGCGCAGGAACCGGCCGAGCCGGTGAGGCCTGGCCGCGAAGTCGGTGAACCCCTCGGCGGCGACCACGTACCGGACGTGCAGCGGCACCCAGGTGAAGGCGGCCAGGGCCAGATCCCACTCCGGCGTGGCAGGCCCGGCGAAGTCCCAGTCGAAGAACCCGGTGAGCGTGCCCTGATGCCAGGCGGCGTTGTGGGTGGTCGCGTCGTTGTGGGCGATGATCAGGCCCGGTGACCAGGTGCCGCCCGCACGCCAGACGGCGCCAGGCGGCGGGACGAAATCCGCGGCAATCTGGTGGTAGTCGCGCATCCAGCGGGCGACCTGGACCAGGGTGTCCTCGGCATACACCCAGGCGGGCCGTGGCTTGCGGTGCCCGATCGTCTCGCCCTCCAGGAAGGTGAGTACCTCCCGGCCCTGCTCATCGAACCCGAGCGGCCGCGGCGCGCCCGTGAATCCCTGGTCTGCCAGGTAGGCGAGCAGCGCATGCACTGCTGGTGTCCACGGACCGGCCAGGCGGCGAACCGTGTCCCCGACCCGCACCGCCCCATCGGTGTACCCGCCCTCGAGCCGCTCCTCGGCCATGAGCACAGGCTGTCCCGGCGGAAACCCAGATGTCAACGGCACGCCAGCTGGATAGGCTCGGGCCGTGCCGAAGCTGCAGAGGCTGCATCCGGGCCATGCCCCGGCGGTCCTGGCCTTCGAGGTGGCAAACCGCTCCTACTTCGCCGCCTTCGTCTCCGACCGCGGCGATGGGTTCTTCGGTCAGTTCACCGAGCAGCACAGCGCCCTGCTGGCTGAGCATGAGGCCGGCGCCGGCGCCTGCTACGTGCTCGTCGCCGAGGACGGCTCAGTCCTGGGCCGGTTCAACCTGTACCGCTTTGAGGACGGCACTGCCGAACTCGGCTACCGGGTCGCGCAGCACGCCGCCGGCCGCGGCCTGGCGACCGCGGCCGTACGGGAACTGTGCCGGCTGGCGGCGGTGCGGCACGGGCTGCGCACGCTCAGGGCGGCTACCTCACGTGAGAACGCCGCGTCCCAGAAGGTGCTGGCCAAGGCCGGATTCGTCCCGGCCGGCCCGGCCGATCCGGTCCACCTCGGCGGTAAGCAAGGCACCTGGTACCAGCGCGACCTGACCGCCGGCGACGCGCCGCGGCAGCATGCTGCGGCAAGGGACCAGGATGGCACCTGACTCGCCGCAACGGACCCGCCACGACCGGCGGCAGGCAGCCCGGAACAGGGCACGTAACAATTTAGGGCTGCAGTATTAATGGTTTCGTGCGGTGCCCGGCGTGCCGTAAGGTGACCGATCGCGACTACCGGAGGTGCTGCTATGGAGTGGTTCGTCACGGCACCGGACGGCAGGACGCTGGCGGTCGAGGATGCCGGGGATAAAGATGGCCGACCGGTGATGGTGCACGTTGGCACGCCGGGTGGCCGCCGGCTGTACGGCCCTCACACGATGGCCGAGGCGGAACGCCGCGGGTTGCGGCTGATCAGCTACGACCGGCCGGGTTACGGCGGCTCGACCTCTCAGCCTGGGCGTGCCATGGCCGATTGCGCCGGCGACGTCCGGGCGATCTGCGCGGCCCTGCGGATCACGAGCCTGCCGATGTGGGGGTCCTCGGGCGGCGGTCCGCCCCTGCTGGCCTGCGCGGCTCTGCTGCCGGACCTGGTCCCCGCGGCAGTGTCACTGGCCTCGCCGGCCCCCTACGACGCCGAGGGTCTTGACTGGCTCGCGGGCTTCAGCCCGGAGGCCCTCGAAGAAGTCCGGCTGATGCAGGCTGATGAGGCGGCCGCGCGCCAGTATTTCCGCCAGGAGTGCGACCAGATACTCGCGGTGCCGCCAGAACAGGTAGCCCTTGACAATCAGTGGCGTACCCCCGATGTCGACCTGGCGCTGCTCACCGAGGAGGCGATCTCCATGCAGCTGGCCCTGGCCCCCGGGATCGAGGGATCCTGGGAGGACTGCGTCGCGCAGATCACCCCGTGGGGTTTCGACGTGGGCCAGACAACGGTCCCGGTACTGCTGCTGCACGGTGATCAGGACACGGCCGTACCGTTCAGCCACGGGCAATGGCTGGCCGCGCACATCCCCGGCGCCGAAGCCTGGTTCTTCACCGGCGAAGGGCACGCTCTGCGCGAACGTCACATAGCAGAGATACTCGACTGGCTGATGGAGCACAGTGCCTAACGAGCACAGTGCCTAACGAGCAGGGCCTAACGAGCACAGTGCCTAACGAGCACAGTGTCTAACGAGCAGGGCCTAACTGGTGACGCCCTTGAGGGTGTCGGGCTTGATGAAGCCGAACAGGTAGCCGGCCACCCGGCGCATCTGGATCTCCTCGGCGCCCTCGGTGATCCGGTAGCGGCGATGGTGCCGGTAGATGTGCTCGAAGGGCTGGTGCCGGGAGTAGCCCAGGCCGCCGAACACCTGCATGGCCCGGTCGGCGGCCTCGCAGCACAGCCGGTTGGCCACGTAATTGCACATCGAGACCGCCTCCGACTGGGTCAGCGGGCCGAACTTGTCCATGCTCCAGGCCGTCTTGTGGATCAGCGCGCGCAGCATCTCGGCCTGAGTCGCCAGCTCGACCAGCGGGAACTGGATGGCCTGGTTGCTGGCCAGCGGCTTGCCGAACGGCTTGCGGGTGTTGGCGTACTCGACCGCACGGCTGATGCAGAACTGGGCGGCGCCCAGGCTGGAGGCGGCCTGCCGGATGCGGTTCTCGTTGAAGAAGTGCTGGACGACCTCGAGCCCGCGGCCCTCGCGGCCGAGGACGGCGCCGGCCGGGACGCGGACGTTATCCAGCGTCACGTGCGCGTGGTCGGTGGGCATGTTGAACGTCCACAGGAACTCATCGACCGTGAAGCCGGGGGTGCCGACCGGGACCAGGAAACCGGTGATGCCGGTGCCGCTGCCCGGCATCCCGCTCGTCCGGGCGAAGACCAGGTCGTGCGAGGCGGTGTGCATGCCGGTGTTCCACGTCTTTTCTCCATTGATGATCCACTCATCGCCCGCCCGTTCGGCCCGGGTTTCCATGAACGTGGCATCGCTGCCGTGCTCGGGCTCGGTGATGCCGAACGCGAAGTGGCGCCGGCCCGCGGCCAGGCCGTCCACCCACTCGCGCTTCTGCTCCTCGCTGCCGTAGTGCAGCATCAGCAGCAGGCCGACGTTGTTGCCCACGATGGCGTGCTCGTTCTGCAGGTCGCAGTGCAGGCCCAGGCCCTTGGCGGCCAGGTGCTCGCGGATCACGGCCATGCCCAGGTTGGTGCCGTCCCGGCCGCCGTATTCGGCCGGGAACGCGTACCGGTAGTGACCGGCCGCGTCCGCTCGCCGGGTCGCCTCGGCCAGCAGCGCTTCCCACTCACCGGTGGGCAGCCCGCCACGATCCCAGTCGGTCCGGGCGTCCTCCCGGCGGTGATCGAAGAACCGGATGTTGTCGTCCTGCTGCTCGAGCGGCTTGATCTCGCGCTCGATGAACTCATCGAGTTCGGCCAGGTAACGCTGCAGGTCCTCGGGCAGGGTGAAGTCCACGTGTCTCCTTATCC
>JBAPYC010000392.1:0-3936 GCA_049284535.1 Streptosporangiaceae bacterium | reverse complement strand
AAGCTCTCCAGCGTGAGCCGGCCGGCCCGCTCGAGCTCGGCGTGCGCGGTGAGCAGCGTGTCGGCCAGCCGGGCGTAGGTCCGCCTGGTCTTCAGCTCCCGCCAGAAGGCGACGACCTCGGCTACCTGCCGGGTAAACGCGGCCCGGTCGGTGATGCCGTCCGGCAGGCCGTACCGGGTGTACAGGTCGGGCGGCGGGACGTTGCCGGCCTTGCGGGCCGGATCCAGGACGCCGGCGAGATACTCCTCGCGACTCCAGCCCACTTACCCGCTCACCTCGTAGCGGGCCACGGCGTCGGCGGCCTGCCGTACCTCCGTCTCGTCGAGGCCGCCGATCTGGATCTCAAAGCGGACCTCCCGGCCGGATTCGCTCTCGTGGCCGTGCACCTGGAGCAGCCCGGTCTCGGTCATGTGGAACTCGACGTCGAAGGGCGCGCCGGCCGGCCGCGGCGGCAGCTCGGACAGCACGCCCTCGCCGATCCGGGTGTTGTGCCCCAGCTCCTCCGAGGCGACCGAGCCGGCCTGCTCCCAGACCTCCAGCTTGACCGAGCGCTGGTTGTCCACCAGGGTGCAGAAGACCTGCGGGCCGGTGTCGGCGGGCAGCGGCGTGTTGGCCGTGAGCAGGTGCGAGACGAGGCTGCCGGCCCGCGTCGGGTCGGTCTTGTACACCGGGTCGGACCGGTCGACCACCTTGATGCCGAACGCGCGCGGCACCACCGTCGCCACCCGCCGGGCCGCCAGCGTCTCGACCTGCTCCCGGCTGATCCCGAGCTGATCGGCCACCTCCTGGGCGCTGGCCAGCTCTCCCTCGCCGTCCTCGCCCGGCAGGCTCACCTTGACCTTTTTCATCAGGGCGTACAGGGCGGCACCCTTGGCCACGGCCAGATGCGGGTCCTGCTGCCGGGCGTCCAGCCCGAACCGTTCCTTCAGCGTCTGCGCGATGATCGGCATGATGGTCATGCCGCCTACCAGCAGTACGTCGTCGAAGTGCTCGACGCCCCTGGCCTGCGCGGTGGCCAGCGTCCGCTTGGTGATCTCCATGGTCCGCTCGAGCAGCTCTGAGGTGAGCTCGTCCAGGTGCTCCCGGGTCAGCTCGAGCTGGGCTACCGAGCCGTCGAAGCGCACGTAGTGCTTGCGGGACTGGGTGGCGCTCAGCGCCTTCTTCAGCTGTTCGGCCGAGGTGGCCAGGTCCTGCATGAACTCCTCGTCGCCGCCCGGGTCGAGCTCCGGGTACTGGCCGGCGAAGCCGTTCAGCAGGAAGTCGACGATGGCGGCGTCCCAGTCGGCCCCGCCCAGGTGATGGTTGCCGTCGGTGCAGATGACCTCGACGTCGTTCCCGTCGATGCGGATGACGGTGGTGTCGAAGGTCCCGCCGCCCAGGTCGTAGATGAAGATATGCCGGACCCCCGGCTCGTCCCCGAGCACCTGGTAGTTCAGCGCCGCCGCGACCGGCTCGGCCAGCACGTCGAGCACGTTCAGGCCGGCGATCTGCCCGGCCTTGCGGGTGGCTTCCCGCTCCAGCAGCCCGAAGTAGGCGGGCACCGTGATGACCACGTCCCGGACCTCCTCGCCGGTCTGCTCGCCCGCGGCCCTGGCCAGCTCGCGCAGGATCAGCGCCGAGATCGACTCGGGGGTGTGCGACTGGCCGTGGAAGGAGTACCGCGTGCTATCGCCCATCTGCCGCTTGATCAGCTCCATGACCAGGTGCGGGAACAGCACAGCCGAGTCCTTGGCCTGCCGCCCCACGACCACGTTTTCCGGCGACTCGAAATAGACCACCGAAGGCGTCGTATCCTCGCCCACCGCGCTCTTGAGGACTACCGCCCGGCCGCTGGCGTCCACGTACGCGATACAGGAATAGGTCGTACCCAGGTCAATTCCGTAGGTAGTCATGTCACCTCACACCGGTTGCTCCGCGTCCGGGGCCGGCCCAGCCGGGACGTCGCCGGACACGTACTGGTAAAAGCGCGCCTGGACCCGCCGGCGCACCAGCCTGGTCTCGCGCTCGTAAAAGCCCACGCCGGCCACGTCCGCCACGGTGTTGTGCTGGTCCAGGTCGTCGCAGGTCACCACCCCCAGCGGACGGTGCCGGTCGCGCTCGAAAGGATCGCCCGGCTCGGCCGAGAAGATCTCGATCCCGCAGCGGTCCAGGATCTGCCCGACGTCCTCGGCGAACGACCACATCAGCCGCCGGTCCTCCCCGGCGGCGTCGAGCCGGCGCACCTCGCGGTCCAGCTGGTCGTACAGCCGGATCAGGTCGGCCACCACCGGCTCCAGGAGAAGGCGTGCCTGCCCCTCCCGCAGCCGCTGGTTCTCCTCGTGCAGCCGGTCGATGACGGCTTCGCGGTGCGCCGAGCGCCGGTGGAACTCGGCAAGCTGCGCCTCGACCCCGTCCAGGCGCACGGCCAGATCCCCCGGCCCAGCGCCGGACTGGCCGACATCGGACTGGCCAGCGTCGGACTGGCCAGCGCCGGACTGGCCAGCGCCGGAACTCTCTGTGCCGGCCTCGTCTGGCTTCGGCTCCAGCGTGTCCTCCCCGTGAATACTGTGCTCGTCAATCCCGGTCAGAAAGCTTCGCCGCCTTCCGCCGCGCCAGCGCGATAAAGCGCCGGGGCGGAAAAGTGCTGCGGCATGACTCTATCGGGTTCGTCACCGAACACGTGACATGCCGGGTTCAATGTCGTTCGCGGCGAGTTGCCGCGCAGGGACCGGAACATCTGTGACCATTCCGTGGCGCCGTTTAACAATTGCCAGATAGTTACACGATAGGCGTGCATGCCAGCAGCGCATAGCCCGCGAATAGCGCCAAGACCGCATAATCACCAGGCCAGGATCCGGCCGAACGGGCGGCGATCGCACCTGTCGCGGCACCCGAACCACCCGCCCGGCCGGAATGAGGCGCGATCGGCTGGGCAGAGGGTGGGTATGAGCATTCTAAACAGGGTCGTGAACAGGTCCCGGATCGCCCGCGGCCGGGCCAAGCAGCGGATCGGCCGTTCCACCGGGAACCGCCGGCTTCAGGCCGAGGGCCTCGCCGACCGGGTCAGCGGCAACGTGCGGCAGCTCGGCGAGGACGTCAAGGACGAGCTCAGGGGCGCGGGCCGGGGCATCGAGCGGACGTTTGGCCGCTAGTCCCGACCGGGGCCCGGCCGCCGCTTGCCCCAAGCACATGGTCATGGGCCCGTGCGGCGGGGTGCGCGCCGACGGCGGCTGCGAGGTCGATTCGCGCCCGTGTGCGTTCCCGGCCCCGGCCGCCTGGGCCGAACCGGTGCCGGCCGTCCCGCTGGGCACGGTCCCGCTGATCCTCACCGACTTCAGCTCCGAGCCTTACTCGGTCCCGGCCCACACGGCGGTGGCAGGCATCCTGGCCCCGGTCAGCGACGCCGTCCTGGTCGGCGAGCACCAGGACCGGCCGGATTTCCCGCCCGCGCTGCTGGCCTCGCTCCTGCAGCAGGCCGGCGCCCGGCCCTGGATCACGCTGTCCTGCCGGGACCGGAACCGGATCGTGCTCGAACAGGAACTGCGTGGCCTGCGGCATCTCGGGGTGGACGCGGTGCTGTGCGTGACCGGGGATGCCCGCGCCTACGACATCCGGCCGGATGCGACCCAGGTCTTCGACCTGGACGGGCCGCGGCTGGCCGCGCTGGCCGCCGCGACCGGGATCCCTGCCGCCGTGCCGGAGACCCCGGGGGCACCGCCGCGGGACCTGCGTGCCTTCCGGCTCGCCCAGAAGCAGCGCGCCGGAGCGGCGGCGGCCGTGCTCAACCACGACACGGTGGCCGCGGTGCGGCAGTTCCTGGCGGCCGCCGCCCACGCCGGGGTCACCATCCCGGTCATCGCGGCGGTGGCCATCTTCACCGACCCGCCGTCGGCCTCGGCGCTGTCCCGCCTGCCCGGCCTGGAACTGGACCCGGCGGCGGTGCGCGCGGTGCTGGAC
>JBAPYC010000391.1:0-7455 GCA_049284535.1 Streptosporangiaceae bacterium | reverse complement strand
GGCGTGATCCGCTCCGGTGCCCATGTCCCACCCCCCCACGCACCGGAACGGCCAGATGGCGGGGAAAACGAGCCCCGGCCGGTTACCGTGCGGGGATCCGGTGAGAGCTAGCCGGCCGCGGCGCCCGGGTGAGGTAGTCGAGGGTTCGCTCGATGAGCCCGCTGGCCCGGCGCAGGTCCGCCGAGCTCGGGCCGGGTTCCCCGCTCAGCCGGGTCTCCAGCTGCCCGCTCATGGCCGGGAAGGCAGCGGCCGCCAGCGTGGCGCCGATCCGGGCCGCGGTCCGGACCACCTGCGGGTCGACAGACCACAGCACCTCGAAGATCCGGTCGGCGTCACGGCACCCGTCCTGGCCCAGATGTTCCCATCCGGTCACACACGCCGGCTGGTCAGGGGCGTCGCAGACGAGCGTCCATTCGCGCCGCAGCGGGGACTCCCAGGAAACCGGGATTTCCGCGATCGGGCCGACCCGCAGGCGGCTGCGCTCGAAGTCGGCGAAGACCACCGTCTGCTCTGCACCACGGGCCATATCCGCCCAGCGCGGCGCGGCGGCTCGGTAGAAGCGCTGCCGCTGGAAGGATCCGATCAGGACGGGGCGCTGGGCACGGGCGCAGCACTCGTCCTCGATCGCCCGGGTCAGCGCCAGCAGGATCGCCTTGTCCAGGACGTGAACCCGGAGGCCGGGGTGCTGGCGGCGGATCCCGGCGAAGATCGACGGCTGGGGGCTGTTCCCGGCGCTGACAGCAGCCTGAGCCATCGCCGCGGGCAGGGACAGGCCGCTGGCGCGGTGCCGCAGAACCTCGGCGAGCAGATCACAGTCGGCCTCGCTGTACCGGCGCTGCCCGCCTGCCGAGCGCCGCGGGCGCGGCAGGCCGTAGCGCTGCTCCCAGTTCCGCAGCCCCGCGACGGGAATCCCGGTCCGCCGGGACACCTCACTGATCGACAGCGCCGCCAGGCCACCGCCTACGCCATCGTCCGGAGCCGGGAAGCTCGTCATACTGATGAACGCTACCTCGTCAGATGATGTAACGTTGCACTTGCAAGCTGACCCCGCGGCCCCGCCGCGATACCAGCTCCGCAGCTGCCCCGGACTTTGGCAGCGGACCGTCAAGGACCGCCGCGCCGGAGGCAGCATGATCTGCGCCATTTCTGAAGGCCGCCGCGAGAACTGCTGCTCCCCCGCCCGGCACCACGCGCCGGTCCGGGCGCCGCCGGGCCTTCTGACATCTCGAGGCGGTAGGCCCACATGGGTTACGCCCGCGCGCTCGGTTCCTGCCTGCCACTGTCGCGGTTAATCGTCCTGGCAGCGCCAGTATGGCCGCACCGGAGAATCAGCATGTCTCGCGGCCAGCAGATCACCACCCCTTCAGCCATCCCTCGACGAAAGAAGAACCAGATCATGATCAAGTTCTTGCGCAGCCTCGGTATCACCAGCGACGTCGCTTACCTTGCGGGAATGCTCTCTATAGGGGCGAGCATCGCCGCGTGGACCGCGTCCAGCCGGATGGAAAACGCCCCGGGCGACAAGGCGGACCGGTGGGGCATCTATGTCGGTCTCTGGGCCCCGACCTTCATGGCCCTCGGCAACGCCATCAAGACCGACGAAGTGAGCACCGGCAAGACCGACGAGATCAGCTGAGCGTTAGCCACAACACACGCGGCGCCCGGCTCCGGGGCGTGCCCCGCGGGCCGGGCGCCCTGCCGTGTCCCGGTGTCTGCCGCGGTGCTCCGGCCGCCAGGCAGACCCCGAGCTTTTCTTCCCGATCGGGTCAGCCGGCATAGCGGCCGCACAAATCCTGCGGGCCAAGGCCATCTGCGCCGGCTGCCCCGTACGGCGGCCCTGCCTGACCTACGCCCTGGCCACCAGCCAGGAATTCGGCATCTGGGGCGGCCGAGATGAAGACGAGCGACGCCTGCTGCGCCGGCGATGGCGGGAATCCCGCGGCGCCGCCAGCACCGACCGTTCACCGTCCTGAATCGCACACTGCCGATGCCTGCGGCCGTCGTCGACGCCGACGGAATCATCCGGTGGATTGATGTGCACCCGGACTACTCGGCTCGCAGCGAACCTGAGGACATCCTGGCGGCGGTTACGGCGCCGCTGGTGGACGGATGAACCACGAATAGGCGCCAGCGTATTCATTAGGGCATGAATTCGAATTATTCGAAAGTCGTAGCTATTTCTTCGGACGGTGATACCCTGAAATTAACTACAACTTGAGATGAGAAAGCGATGCCGTTCAGGTCAGCGCCGTCACGGAGAGCGTCCAGCGTGACGCAATCCGAAATCGCTATTAGCCGTGTGATCGCTGACATGGGAAGCGCTGACCAGCTCGCTCACGCCGATCCCGCCATGCGTTTCGCCTGCCCCGTCTGCGAAGCGCTCAGCCATCAGCGATGCCTGGAGCGCAACCCAAAGCAGTACGTCACTCCGCATGCCGAGCGTGCCGCACTCGTAACCGGTGCCGCCGCCTGAATGGGAGCGGGATGAACTGCACCTGAATAGCGCGAGCAGCCGCCGCCGGCTGGTCGCGTTTTCGGTTCGTTTTATTCCACTTGTTTCTTAGTGGGCGCCGGGAACGGCATCCGTATCTTCGTTGCGCACTCAGTGAAAAATTCATCTGTCCGGCAGTCAGGTTTGTCACCAGGTTGTTTCCCTGGTGGGCAAAACCGTTCGAACCAGCGCCTGGCCATGCCGGGATGGTGCTTTCCCCGTCGTACGGTCCCCGGCTTGCGGTCAGCGGGCGAGCTCGGCGAAGAAGTCGTCCAGCGAACGTGGCGCATGGCCGAGGATGGTACGGAGCACCAGGCTGTTGCCGCCGCGGAACCCGTGGGCGGTGTAGTCGGCGAACATCGCGCGCAGGCCGTCCTTTTCGAACCCGTCAGGCATGTCCCGCAGGGCGTCTGCGGGGTCGGCGTCTTGCGCGGAGACGTCATGGCCGGCATAACGGGTCATCAGCGCCGCTATGTCCGCGCGGGTCACCATGCCGCCTGCCGCCAGCTCAAAGGTGCCGTTGACGAGATCATCGGCGGCGAAGGCGATGGCGGCGGCCTCGGCCACGTCACGGTAGTCGACGAACGTCATCGCGGAATCCTTGGAGTAGGGCATCACAAACACGCCCTGCTCGACGGCCGACTTCCAGCCGCCGAGCAGACCCTGCATGTACATCGCGGGCTGCAGGATGGTGAACTCCAGGCCCGAGCGGTACACCGCCTCCTCCACCGGCCGCGTGCTCGCGTGGTTCACCAGCGACAGCGACGGGTGGTAGACGCCGGAGAACACGATCCGCCGGGCTCCGGCCGCCAGCGCGGCCGCGACGACGCCGGTGCCCAGTTCCGCCGTGTCGGGCGCGAACGCGGGGATGATGAGAAAGACCCCGTCGACCCCGTCGAGAGCGGCACGCACGCTGGCCGGGTCGCGCAGGTCACCGGCCACGGCCTCATCCGCGCCGGCCTTCAGGACCTGGTCCTGTTTCGCCGGGTCGTGCACGAGCGCCCGCACCCGGATGCCCCTGGACACCAGGGCCGGTACCGCCAGCCCGGCGTACTGCCCGGTCGCGCCGATTGCCAGCACGCGCATACGCTCACTCCCATCCTAACGAAGCGGAATATTTCGTCCGTTTCAGTGTAGCGTGCGGCCGCACTGGGGGTTGAATGAACCCATGGCCGACATCGACACCTCGCGCGAGCCGCGCAGCGACGCAGCCCGTAACCGGCAGGCGCTCGTGCGGGCCGCCATCACGGCCGTCCACCGCGAGGGGCCGCGCGTGCCCATGGCCACGATCGCCGCCGACGCGGGAGTCGGCATCGGCACGCTCTACCGGCACTTCGCCAGCCGGGAGGACCTGCTCGGCTACCTCACCCACGCCTCCTTCGAGCAGGTACTCGCCAACGCCCAGGCTGCCGAGGCCAGCGGCGCTACCGCCACCGAGGCACTCCGGCAGTTCGTCGAGTCGGCCATCGGCCAGCGCAACGAGCTCGTGCTGCCGCTGCACGGCGGACCGCCCCCGACCTGGGAGCGCACCCGCCGTGTTCGTGAGCACATCCACCAGATACTCCAGCAGATCATCAATCGCGGGCGGGCGGACGGCACCATAACGCGGGACGTCTCTGCACACGACATCGTCGTGCTCGGAGCGATGCTCGCCCAGCCGCGGCAAGCAGACCCGGGCTGGGACGCGATCTGCCGCCGGCTGCTCGCCACCTACCTCGCGGGCCTGGGCACCGCCCCCTGAAGCTCGCAGGCTGCTAGGCCGCTCTTGGCGATCAAGGTCGCGTCAGGCCGCCCAGCGCGAGCGGCGCGTGCAGGCGTGCGAGACGACAGAGCGTTAAGGAAGCTGGTTGTGAGTCGATCCGCTTGATTGGTGAGAGTTTCGAAGATGCCCAGCGCAGTGACTGCAGTTGCGACCGTGGTGGTATTCCGCGGTGGCCTGGGGGCGGCAACCCGGCACCGGTCGTCCTGGACGCCCGCGGCTGGCCTGACTCCGAGATGCAGCAGGTCGCTCGGGACAGCGGTCACGAGAGCGCGTTCGCGGTGGATGCGGCGGGGACTGGGTGCGACCTCGCGCTCCGGTTCTGGGTTCCGAACCACGAGATGTCGATGTGCGGTCACGCGACTGTCGGGGCGGTGTGGCTGATGAACCAGCGCGGCATGCTCCCGGCCCCGGCCTCGCCAGACGCGGACCGTGAGCTCCGGGTGCACACGGCCAGCGGCGTGGTGCGAGTCAGGATCGATCGCGCGGGCTCGGTGCGCGTAAGCCAGCCGCCGGCGGTGACCCGGCCCGTGACCGACGACGAGGCGGTGCTTGACACCCTGAACCTCGATCGGGCGCAGCTGGCCGGGCCCGTGCGCAACGCGACGGCCAGCCGGACCAAGACGATCGTGCCGGTTGCCGATCCGTCCCTGCTCGACTCGCTGTCGCCAGCATGGGAACGGGTGGAACAGACGTGCGGGGAAATCGGCACAACCGGTCTTTACTCCTACGCAGCCAGCGGCCCATGGCAGTTCGACGCCCGGCAGTTCCCGCGATCGTCCGGGTATCCGGAGGATCCCGCGACGGGTGTCGCGGCCGCTGCACTGGCCGGGACGCTGGTGTCGGACGGTGCGGTTCCAGCCGAGGGCGGCGCGGTCGCGATCCGGCAGGGCCGCGCTATGGGCCGGCCGTCAAGGATGGCCCTCACGTTCGACACCACGAGCGAGGGCGCGGTCGCGACGTGCTGGCTGGGCGGCAATGTCGAGGTCAGCCGCTAGCTGCTGCGTCGGTCCTTGCAGCAGGCGCACTTCAGCCACGGACAGCGGCCTCCTTGTGCTCAGCTGTCAGGGGCGGGATCTGCATCCGAGATCTCAAGGTCGGGATCCACGCCGCCTTCCCGGTGCTTTTCTGATGCGCGCATCACGGCCTGCATCTTGGCGAACTCGTCGGCGTCCGCCAGATCATGCTCGCTGTCATGCTCGTCGCCGGTATCTCCCGGCGCCGGTGTGTGGTCGCTCATGGGCAGATCCTCCTCCAGATACTGGGGTTGATGCCCATCACCGTATCGGGAACCTATGTCGTACCTCGGGCCCCGAAGGGCGCCGGAACTAATCGTCGCCCAATGCCATGCGTGCCGAGAGGGCCGAGCGAAGCTCACCCCGGCTGGTGATCTCGAGCTTGGGGGAAGATGCGGTGCAGGTGGGTGCTTATCGTCCGGTGCGACAGGTAAAGCCGCTGCGCAATGTCCCGGTTCGAGAGCCCTTGGGCAGCGAGCTGGGCGATCTGAAGCTTCCTGGGCGGTCAGCTGGTCGCTGGCGGCGATGTCACGCCGGCGGCTGGCCTCCCCGGACGCCCGGAGCTCCCGGCGGGCCTGGTCGCCGCAGGCGGCGCATCCCATGGCGTCGAAGGCGTCGCGGGCGTCCCGCAGCGGCGCACGCGATTCGGCGACCCGGCGCTGGCGCCGCAGCCGCCGGCGCAGCGCACGATGGCCGCAAGGATCGGCGCCACCCTGACCGTGACCGCGGCGCCCTGGGCCCGGTGCGGCCGGGGTGGTGTCATGACGGTGGCACCAGGACCGCGGCGTCAGGACACCGACGGCCGTGTATCAGTCCAGTTGACCATCAGGCGGCGCTCGGCGAACAGCCATGCCCCATCCTGCCTGACGAACGTGTCGAGGTAGCGGATGGACGCCACCATCAGCGTCCGCCTCCCGTCCTCAGCCTCGGTCAGGTGATGGGCCAGGCAGTAACTCTCCCCCGTCGCCCGGTCTCCGTCCAGCTCGACCGTGCTCTGGCCGTTGAAGTGCATGGTCGCGGCGTAAGCATTGAGAGCGCCGAAGACCGGCGCCAGGGCCTCGCGGCGGCGCAGGTCCTGCGTCGGCTCGGAGTCCCGGGCGTCCATGTACACCACGAAGCGGGTGTCGTCGGTGAACAGAGCCATCTGGCCTTTGGCGTCGCGCCGGTCGGCACAGTGCGCGTAGGCGTCGACCAGTTCCCGGATGGCGAGCCGGTCGGCGGCCTCGGCCCCGGTGAGCGGTGGATGGATACCCACGATGTTCCTCCTGTTGGGGTGTTCGGTGGCGAGGTGCAGCAGCCGGGCGAGCGCGACCTGCAGTGGTGTCGCGTCCAGCCGCCGGCCGCAGAAGCCAGCACGGGGTCGGTGCACAGCGCGGGCCGCGGCCCGCCTGGCAGGCGCAGCGGGCAGAACGGGACGAACGCGATGCCCCGTCCCTCGCCCTTAGTGATCTCGCCCGTAAGTTCGTCGGGGGTTGGATCCAGGCGGTGGGGTCGTTGAGGTAAAGGCCGCAGGCGGTGTCGAGAGCGTCTTGGCAGGTGCCGACAGGCAGGCCGGTGGGGAAGACCGATTCGTCGTAGTCGTCGTGGCTGGCCCGATAGATCGCGAACTGCCACTGGCTGGCCGAGCCGACGTAGCGCAGCCGGCACAGCTTGAAGGTGGTGCCGTCGGTCAGCGTGGCGTCGATGTAGCTGAAGTTCCCGCGGTGGCGGATCTGCAGGCTGGCGATCTGCGGCCAGCGTTCGCGGGCCCGGGCGCGCAGCCGCTGCTCCAGCGAGGTCTTGGTGGAGTCCGGGTACTTGGCCACGGCGGCCTCCTCCCGAGGGCCTTGGAGGTTACTGGCGCGCCGGGCACCGGCGCGGGCCCGGCATAAACCTGGGGTCATTCACGTATCAGAACGCATGCCCATGCAAAGCCCATACCAGATTGCCTTGTCCGGCGACGAGCAGGCCGTGCTGGCGGCCCGGGCCCGGTCGGCGCGCGGGTCCTGGCGCGACCGGGTGCGCGCTGCGATCGTGCTGGCCGCGGCGGCCGGCCAGGCTAACGCCGCGATCGCCGCCGAGCTGAGGATATCCCCCGACACGGTCCGCAAATGGCGCCGCCGGTTCGCCCAGGGCCGGCTGGCCGGGCTCAAGGATGCCCCGCGCCGCGGCCGCCCGCCCGCCTTCACCGCCGCCGACCGGGCCGAGGC